>NZ_DBFNWJ010000010.1:0-20436 GCF_048426865.1 Candidatus Allofournierella merdipullorum | reverse complement strand
AGATCGAGTATACGCTGACCTTTGCGCTGAACTGAACCTCTCCGGCATCGCCGTGCGATGCCACCTCTCCTAATAGGAGAGGCAAGAGAGCAACTGCGCAAACTTGGCTCCCCTACTAGGGGAGCTGTCGCCGAAGGCGACTGAGAGGTTAGTCCCTATGAAAATCACCCGACAACAATTCCTGCGCGTTCTGCCTGCTACAGTACTGGCCCTGTCGGGCTGCGCCGCCTCCGAAACGGCTCCCGCCAGCACAGAAGAACTGGTCTTTGACCATGCCTGCCCGCTGGATTACGCCACACAGTTTACTGCAGACTGCTATGAGGGCGGCTATACCATGCTGACCCTGACCGAATCGGGGGAGCAGTTCCTTGTGACCCCGGAGGATGCTGCTGCGGTGGAAGGCCTGCCCGGGAGCGTGACCGTGCTGCGTCAGCCCATCCGGAACATCTACCTTGTCTCCACCTCGGTGATGGACCTGTTCCTCACGCTGGATGGGCTGGACAGCGTGACCCTTTCCGGCACCCGGGCGGAGGGCTGGTATCTGGATGAGGCCAGAGCCGCCATGGAGGCTGGGCGCATTGCCTATGCGGGCAAGTACAGCGCCCCGGACTACGAAAAGATTCTTGCGGCCAACTGCGGCCTTGCCATCGAGAACACTATGATCTACCACACCCCGGAGGTCAAGGAGCAGCTGGAACGGTTCGGCATTCCGGTGCTGGTGGAGCGCTCCAGCTATGAGAGCGGCCCGCTGGCCCGGCTGGAATGGCTCAAGTTCTGGGGCATCCTGCTGGGGAAAGAGGAGCTGGCGGAACAGGAGTTTGCCCGGCAGGTGGAGCGCCTTGCACCGCTGGCCGGGCAGGCTTCCACCGGCAAGCGCTGTGCCTTTTTCTCCATCACTGCCAACAATCTTGCCAATGTGCGCAAGGGCGGCGACTATGTGGCCCAGATGATCGAGATGGCGGGCGGTGACTATGTGTTTGCGGACCTGACCGACAACGGCAGCAACCTTTCCACCATGAACCTGCCGCTGGAGGATTTTTATGCCGGTGCAAAGGATGCGGATGTGCTCCTTTACAACAGCACCATTGAGGGCGTGGTGCATACCACGGAGGAACTGGTAGCAAAATGCCCCCTGCTGGCCGAGTTCAAGGCCGTGCAGAGCGGCAGTGTCTGGTGCACCACTCAGAGCTTTTTCCAGCAGAGCATGGCGCTGGTCGATTTTGTGCTCGACCTGCACCGTGTCTTTACAGAGGATGACCCCGCCGACCTGCAATTTCTGAGGAAAGTAGAGTAACCTATGACCAGCAAAAAGCGCTTGATCTTCTCCTACGGCATCCTTGCCCTGCTGCTGGCGGTGCTGTTTGCCGCCAACCTGTTCTGGGGCAGTGTGTCCCTGACACCGGGGGCAGTGCTGGCGGCTCTGACCGGCCGCGGGCAGGACGCTTTGAGTGTGGGCATCATCACCCAGCTGCGCCTGCCCCGGGCCGTGATGGTGGTGCTGCTGGGGGCGGCGCTCTCGGCGGCGGGCTACCTGCTGCAGACCTTTTTCGCCAACCCCATTGCAGGCCCCTTTGTCATGGGCATTTCCAGCGGGGCCAAGCTGGCTGTGGCACTGGTCATGGTGGCTTTTCTGAACCATGGCCTGCTCACCAGCTCCCTTACCCTGATCACAGCCGCCTTTGCGGGGGCCATGGCCTCCATGGCCTTTGTGCTGGCGGTCTCCCGGCGGGTGCAGCGGATGAGCATTCTTGTCATCTGCGGTGTGATGATCGGTTACATCTGCTCGGCCGTCACGGAGTTTGTGGTGGCCTTTGCCCAGGACAGCAACATCGTCAACCTCCACAACTGGTCTCAGGGCAGCTTTTCCGGCATGACCTGGGGCAATGTGCGGGCGGCGGCGCTGGTGGTGCTGCCCGCTCTGGCGGCAGCGTTCTGCCTTTCCAAGCCCATGGCCGCCTACCAGATGGGGGAGGCCTACGCCCGGAGCGTGGGCATCAATGTCAAAGCCTTTTCCCGGCTGCTGGTGCTGCTTTCCAGCCTGCTGGCCGCCTGTGTCACGGCCTTTGCGGGGCCCATCTCCTTTGTGGGCATTGCGGTGACCCATCTGGTCAAGCAGCTGTTCGGCAGCGCAAGGCCGCTGGTGGTGCTGCCCGGGTGCTGCCTGGGCGGGGCGGCCTTCTGCCTACTGTGCGACCTCATCGCCCGCAGCATGTTTGCTCCCACTGAGCTTTCGATCAGCGCCGTAACGGCAGTGTTTGGTGCACCGGTGGTCATCTGGCTGCTGGTGCGCCGGGGTCAGGAGGGTGTGCGATGAAATACCGCTGTGAAACGAAAGAGCTGGCCATCGGCTATGGCAGCGCGCCCCTTGCTTCCGGCATCACGCTGGGGGCGGTGCCGGGGCAGATCCTGGCCCTCATCGGGCCAAACGGGGCGGGCAAATCCACCCTGCTCAAAACGCTGGCGGGCCAGCTGGCCCCCATGGGCGGGGCTGTCCTGCTGGATGGCCGCAGCCTGACCGATTACACCGGCACAGCCCGGGCCAGGAAGCTGGCCCTGATGCTGCCCCATACCCGCCGCACCGAGCTGACTTCCTGCTTTGAATTTGCCGCCGCCGGGCGCATCCCCTATACCGGGCGGCTGGGCATCCTGTCCGATGCCGACCGGCAGGCCGTGCGGGACGCGCTGGAACTGGTGGGGGCTTCCCCTCTGGCGGGCCGGGATTTCAACTGCATCAGCGACGGCCAGCGCCAGCGCGTTCTGCTGGCCCGCGCCATCTGCCAGCAGCCCGGAGTTCTGCTGCTGGACGAGCCGACCTCTTTTCTGGATGTCAAGGGCAAGATCGAACTGCTGACCATCCTGCAGAAGCTGGCCCATGAGCAGGGGCTGGCCGTGATCGTCAGCCTGCACGAGCTGGACATGGCGCAGAAGATCGCGGATGCGGTGGTCTGCGTGTTCCCGCACAGCGTTTCGGGGGTGCTGACCCCAAAGGAGGCCTTTGCCCCGGAGAACATCCGGGCGCTGTACAGCCTGACCAAGGAGCAGTACGAGGCCGTGTTCGGTCCGGAAAAGCCTGCCGGGCCAAAATTTGAACATTACGTCCGCAGCGGGCAGAAGCTGCTCCGCTGCGGGTACACCACCGGCACCTGCGCGGCGCTGGGTGCGGCGGGGGCCGCGCGGCTCCTGCTCACCGGCCATGCCCCGGAGAGCGTTGCCCTGCGCACGCCGAAGGGCATCGTGGTGGAGGTGGCCCCGCTGTACTGCCGCCCCGCCGGAGCCGGTGCCGAATGCGCCATTGAGAAGGACGGCGGGGATGATGTGGATGTGACCACCGGCCTGCCCGTGATCGCCGCCGTAGAATTGCTGCCCGATACCACCGAGATCCGCATCTCCGGCGGCAAGGGCGTGGGCCGGGTGACCAAGGCCGGGCTGGACCAGCCGGTGGGGGAAGCTGCCATCAACCATGTGCCCCGGCAGATGATCGCCGAGGCCCTGCAAAGGGAAGCCGAGAGCGCCTGCTACCCCGGCGGCTTTGCCGTGACCATCTCCATTGAGGGCGGGGAAGAGGTGGCAAAGCGCACCTTCAACCCCCACATCGGGGTCGAGGGCGGACTTTCGGTGCTGGGAACCAGCGGCATTGTGGAGCCTATGAGCCAGCAGGCGATCCTGGACACCATCCAGCTGGAAATGAATCAGGCCGCTCTCCGGGCGGGCAGCCCCAGGCGGCTCATTCTGGCCCCCGGCAATTACGGGCTGGACTATCTGCACGAAAGATACCCGGAGTTTCATGCTGTTCCGGTGGTGAAAACCTCGAACTTTATTGGAGATACGCTGGATATGGCCGCTGCGGCCCGCTTTGAAGAGGTGCTTCTGGTGGGCCATGTGGGCAAGCTGGTCAAGGTGGCGGGCGGTATTATGAACACCCATTCCCACACTGCCGACTGCCGCACCGAGCTGATCTGCACCCATGCGGCGCTCTGCGGCGCTTCCCGGGAAGTCTGCGCCGCCCTGATGAACGCTGCCACCACCGATGCCTGTCTGGAACTCCTGGACAGCGCCGGCCTGCGGGCTCCGGTGCTGGAAAGCCTGCTGCGGGCGGTCCAGCTCCACCTTGACCGGCGGGCCTGCGGGGCGTTCCGGGTGGGGGCGGTGCTGTTTTCCAACCAGCACGGCCCGCTGGGAGCCACCGACACTGCCGCACAACTGCTGAACGAATGGAAGGAGCATTGAGATGGTACATTTTGTAGGCGCAGGCCCCGGCGCACCTGACCTCATCACCCGGCGGGGCGCGGCCCTGCTGCAGGAAGCCGACTGCATCATTTATGCGGGCAGTCTGGTCAACCCGGCCCTGCTGGGGCTGGCGAAGCCGGAGTGCGCCGTTTACAACAGCGCTGAGATGACGCTGGAACAGGTGCTGGACGTGATGCGCCGGATGGAAGCCGCAGGCGGGACCACCGTGCGGCTCCACACCGGCGACCCCTGCCTGTATGGGGCCATCCGGGAGCAGATGGACGCACTGGATGCGGACGGCATCCCCTACGATGATACCCCCGGC
Source organism: Candidatus Allofournierella merdipullorum (assembly GCF_048426865.1). Classification (NCBI taxonomy): domain Bacteria; kingdom Bacillati; phylum Bacillota; class Clostridia; order Eubacteriales; family Oscillospiraceae; genus Allofournierella; species Candidatus Allofournierella merdipullorum. Next base: position 15,884 of record NZ_DBFNWJ010000010.1, on the reverse strand, counting down.
GTGTCCAGCTTTTGCGGGGCGGCGGCGGCGCTGAACGCCGAGTACACCCTGCCCACCATCAGCCAGACCGTGATCATCACCCGGATGGAGGGGCGCACCCCGGTGCCGGAAAAGGAGAAGCTGGCCAGCCTTGCCGCCCATGGGGCAACCATGGTGATCTTCCTCTCCATCGGCCTCATCGACAAGGTGCAGCAGGCCCTGCTGGCAGGCGGAGCCTACACGCCGGAGACTCCTGCCGCCGTGGTCTACAAGGCCAGCTGGCCGGAGCAGAAGGTGGTGCGCTGCACCGTGGGCACGCTGGCCGGGAGCACCCGCGCCAACGGCATCACCAAGACGGCGCTCATCGTGGTGGGGGAGTTTCTGGGCACCCGGTATGAGCGGAGCAAGCTCTACGACCCAACCTTTACGACGGAGTTCCGCAAGGGGGCAGACCAGTGACCCGCGCCTATCTCGCCTTTACGGAAAAAGGGCTGGCGCTGGCCCAAAAGCTGGCCAGTGCCCTGCCCGGCACCGTAGACCGCTGCGGCCATGGTGGGCCCGGCCTTGCCGATTGGGCTGCGGAACAGTTCGCCCATGCGGATGCCCTGATCTTTGTGGGGGCTGTGGGCATTGCGGTGCGGGCCATTGCGCCCCACTGCCGGAGCAAGGCGGTGGACCCTGCCGTGGTGGTGCTGGACGAGTGCGGCCATTTTGCGGTGCCGATCCTTTCGGGCCATCTGGGCGGGGCCAATGATCTGGCCCGGGCGCTGGCGGCGGTCTGCGGTGCGGTGCCGGTCATTACCACGGCCACCGATGCCAACGGTGTGTTTGCCGTGGATGCGTGGGCCAGGCACCAGAACTGCGCCGTGCTGGAGCCGGAGCGCATCAAGCGCGTCAGCAGCAGACTGCTGGCGGGCTGGCCGGTGCGGTGCCGCTCGGAATTCCCCATTGCCGGGCAGGCCCCTGCCGGGGTGGTCCCGGCGGGGGAGGCAGAGCGCGCCGACTTTGCCCTGACCCTTTTCCCGGCAGGCGATGCGCTGCACCTGATCCCGAAGATCGGTGTGCTGGGCATCGGGTGCAGGCGGGGGACCAGCGCCGCACAGCTGGAAGCGGCCTTTGCGCAGTTCTGCGCGGCCCACGGCCTTGCGGCAGCGTGCATCACTGCAGCGGCCAGCATCGACCTGAAAGCCCATGAGCCGGGTCTGCTGGAATTTTGCAGAGCCCACGGCTGGCCGGTGCAGTTCTATTCTGCCGCACAGCTGCAGAATGCCCCCGGGCAGTTCACGCCCTCGGCCTTTGTCCGGAGCGTGACCGGTGTAGACAATGTCTGCGAGCGGGCGGCGGTGCTGGCGGCAGGCGGCACGATCATTCTTCCCAAACAGGCGGGCAACGGCGTGACCTTTGCGCTGGCGCTTCGTCCCTTTGCCCCGGATTGGAGGTGGCAGGATGCCTAATGTTGTTTTTGTTGTCGGGCTTGGGCCCGGGGATCCCCGGTTTCTGACCGCACAGGCGCAGAGCGCCTTAACGCAAGCCGAGGTGCTGTGCGGCTATACGGTCTATCTGGATCTGGTGCGCCCCTACTTCCCGGACAAGCTCTATTATTCCACCGGCATGACCAAGGAGATCGACCGCTGCCGCTGGGCACTGGAAACGGCCCGGAGCGGCAGGGCGGTGGCGCTGGTCTGCTCGGGAGATGCTGGGGTCTACGGCATGGCAAGCCCTCTGCTGGAGCTGGCTGAGCACTTCCCGGACGTGACGGTGGAGGTGGTGCCCGGCCTGACCGCCGCCCTGAGCGGCGGTGCGGTGCTGGGTGCCCCGCTGGCCCACGATTTCTGCGTGCTCTCCCTCTCTGACCGGCTCACGCCGTGGGAGGTCATTGAGCGGCGGCTGGCGGCAGCAGCCATGGGGGATTTCTGCATCGCGCTGTACAACCCCTCCTCCAAGGGGCGGCCGGACTATCTGGCGCGGGCGGTGCGCATCCTGCTGGCAAACGGCAAGGCACCCGGAACGGTCTGCGGCATTGTGCGGAACATTGGCCGGGAGGGGCAGGAAAGCCGCATTCTGACGCTGGCCGCGCTGGAAACCACCCCGGTGGATATGTTCACCACCGTGTTTGTCGGCAACGCCCAGACCCGTCAGCTGAGCGGGCGGATGGTCACACCGCGGGGGTACCGCGCATGAGGGCCGTGGTATTCAGCGGCACCACCGAGGGCCGTGTGTTTTCGAAGCAGCTGGCCGCACTGGGGGCCGAGGTACTGGTCAGCGTGGCCACCCCGCTGGGGGCCGAGGAACAGGGCGAAAGGTCCGGCATCACCGTCCACTGCGGGCGGCTGACCCCGGAGGAGATGACCGCCCTGCTGCAGGGGGCTGACCTCTGCGTGGATGCGACCCATCCGTATGCCGTGGAGGCCACCCGGAACATCCGGGCAGCCTGCAAAACAGCGGGCACGGAGTACCGCCGCCTGCTCCGGCCCGAAAGCCCGCTGCCCGCCGGGAGCATGGTGTTTGCCTCTGCGGCCCATGCGGCGGGATTTCTGGCCCGGACGGAGGGAAATGTCCTGCTTGCCACCGGGGCCAAGGAGCTTTCTGCCTTTGCTGTGCTGGAACCCGTACGGCTTTTTCCCCGTGTCCTGCCCACCCGGGAGGGCATTGCCGCCTGCGAGGGGGCAGATATCCCCCATAAGAACATCATCGCCATGCAGGGGCCGTTCTCCTATGCGCTGAACTGGGCGCTGATGGAGCAGTTTGCCATCCGCTTCCTCGTTACCAAGGACGGCGGCGCGGCGGGCGGCTTTGAAGAAAAAGCCCGGGCAGCGCAGGACGCCGGGGCACAGCTCATCGTCATCCGCCGCCCGGCCGAGCAGGGCGAAACGGCGGAACAGATCCTGACACATTGTAAGGAGATGCTGCAATGATCACACTCATCGGGATGGGGTCGGGCACGCCGGAAAGCCTGACCGCGCAGGGCCTTGCCGCCCTGCAGAACGCCGGACTGATCCTGGGGGCAAAGCGCCTGCTGGAACAGCTGCCGCAGGGCTGCACGGAACACCGGAAGGCCCTGTATCAGCCTGAGGATGTCCTTGCCGCGCTGGCGGCTGACCCGGAGGTGGATGCTGCCCTTGTGTACAGCGGCGACACCGGGTTTTACTCCGGTGCGGCCCAGCTGCTGCCGATGCTGCGGGCCTTTGGCATCTCCTGCCGGGTGCTGCCGGGGCTTTCCAGCGTTCAGCTGCTGGCCGCTGCAGTGGGCCGCTCCTGGCAGGAGTGGAAGCTGGTCTCGGCCCACGGCTGTGCCTGCGACCCGGTGGCCGAATGCCTGACAGCCGGGGGAAAGCCTGTGTTTTTCCTGACCGGCGGAGCCGAAACGCCTGCCTCCCTCTGCGGCCGACTGGCTGCCGCCGGGCTGGGCGATGCCCATGTACTGGTGGGGGAAGAGCTGGGCCGGGCAGAGGAGAAGATCCTGTTCGGCACGGCGCAGGAGTTTGCGCAAAGGCAGTTTGCAAGCCTGAGCGTCCTGCTTGTGGAGCATCTTCCGCAGCCGCCCCGGCGGGTGCCCGGCTTCCCGGATGAAGCCTTTCACAGGGGAGAGGTGCCCATGACCAAGCAGGAGGTGCGGGCGGCGGCGCTGGCCAAGCTGGCCGTGCAGCCCGGCGATACCCTGTGGGATGTGGGGGCGGGCACCGGCAGCGTGAGCGTGGAGCTGGCGCTGGCCGCACCCCGGGGGCATGTGTATGCCGTGGAGTGTGACCCGGAGGCCTGCGGGCTCATCCGGCAGAACCGGGAAACCTTCCACGCCTGCAACCTGACATTGGTGGAGGGACGCGCCCCCGCCGCGCTGGCTGACCTGCCCGCCCCGGATGCCGTGTTCATCGGCGGGACCAAGGGGGGCATGGAGGCTGTGGTGGACACGGTGCTTGCCCGGAATCCGAACGCCCGCATCTGCATCTCTGCCATTGCGCTGGAAACGCTGAGCGCCGCCGTGGCCGCACTGACTGCCCACGGTCTTGCTGCGGAGGTGACGCAGATCGCGGTCAGCCGCACCCGGCCTGCGGGCAGGCTCCACCTGCTGATGGCCAATAACCCCATCTTCCTTATCACAGGAGAACGTAAATGATCCAATTTCTTGTGGCCGCGCCCTGTTCCGGCAGCGGCAAAACCACACTGACCTGCGCTCTGCTGGCGGCGCTCAAGCGGCGGGGGCAGGACCCCTGCTCCTTCAAGAGCGGGCCGGACTATATCGACCCCATGTTTCACCGGGCCGTGCTGGGGGTGGAGAGCCACAACCTCGACCTGTTTTTCTCTGCGCCGGAGACCGTGCGCGCGCTCTATGCGCAGGCCGCCGCTGGGCACGGGGCAGCTGTGTGCGAGGGTGCCATGGGCTTTTACGATGGACTGGGCGGCGTGAGCGATACCGCCAGTGCCTGGCATCTGGCCGATACGCTGGGCCTGCCGGTGCTGCTGGTGGTCCAGCCCAGAGGGGCCAGCCTGACGCTGGCGGCTCAGATCAACGGGCTGAAACAGTTCCGCCCCCCCAGCCATCTGGCGGGCATCCTGCTCAATGACTGCGCCCCCCATTTGTATGCCCTGCTGGCTCCCATGCTGGAACGGGAGACCGGCCTGCCGGTGCTGGGCTATCTGCCCCACCTGCCGGATGCTGCTCTTGAGAGCCGCCACTTAGGCCTGAAAACTGCCGGGGAGATCGCGGACCTGCAACAGAAGATCAGCCGGATGACCGATGCGCTGGTGGTGGATTGGGAAAAGCTGTCTATCCTGACCGAAGGCGCAGCGCCTTTGGTGCACACCGATCGGCTCCCCCCTGCGGGAGAGCTGCCGCCCCAGGGAGCAGCGGAACAGCGCCCCCGCGTTTCCATTGCCGTTGCAAGGGATGCGGCGTTTTGCTTCACCTACGCCGAAACGCTGGAAGCACTGGAGCGGGCGGGAGCGGAGCTCTGCTGGTTCAGCCCCCTGCAGGACCCCGCCCTGCCGGAGGGAATCGGCGGGCTCTACCTGCCCGGCGGCTACCCGGAGCTGTATGCCGGGCAGTTGAGCGCGAACCGCTCCATGCTGGCCTTTGTGCGCCGGGCTGTGGAGCGCGGTTTGCCCACGGTGGCCGAGTGCGGGGGCTTTCTCTATCTGGGCCAGAGCCTGGAGGATGCCAACGGGAAACGCTGGCCCATGGCAGGGGTCCTGCCGGGGCAGGGCTTCCGGGTGGGGCGGCTGGTGCGGTTCGGATACGCGGCATTGACCGCCCGCACCGACAGTATGCTGTTCCGCGCCGGGGAGCGTCTGCCCGTGCACGAGTTCCACCACTGGGATTCCACGGACAACGGCACCGGATTTACCGCCGCAAAGCCCAACGGGAAACAATGGGACTGCGGCTTTGCAAATGAGCATTTCTATGCGGGCTTCCCGCATTTGTATTGGGCGGGCACGGCCCTGCCCCGGCGGTTCGTGGATGCCGCCGCACACTATCATCAAGAGGAACAGGACCAATGACAGAGCTTGAACTGAAACAGCTTCTTTCCAAGATCACCCGGCCGGACGAGACCGCACGCACTGCCGCCCACGCTCACTGGGCCAGCCTAGCCAAGCCGCTGGGCGGGCTGGGCAGGCTGGAGACCATGCTGGAGGATGCCGCCGCCCTGACCGGCACGGCAGAGCTGGCGTTTTCCCGCCGGGCTGTGCTGGTGCTCTGCGCCGACAACGGCGTGGTGGCGCAGGGCGTGAGCCAGACGGACCAGAGCGTGACCCGGGCCGTGGCCGAGAACCTTGCCGCCCGGCGCACCAGTGTCTGCCAGATGGCAAAAACGGCCCGCTGCGAAGTGGTGCCTGTGGACCTTGGCATGGCCGGGGAGCCGGTGCCCGGGGTGCAGAACTGCCGCATTGCCGCCGGGACGGCGGATTTCACCACCGGCCCAGCCATGACCCGCCAGCAGGCGGTGGATGCCATTGCGGCGGGCATCGGGCTTGTCCGGGCGCAGAAGGCGGCGGGGGCGCAGCTGCTGGCCACGGGGGAGATGGGCATTGGCAACACCACCACCTCCAGCGCCGTGGCCGCGGTTCTGCTGGGTCAGCCCGTGGAACGGATGACAGGCCGTGGCGCGGGCCTTTCCGATGCAGGGCTTGCCCGCAAGCTGGATGCCATCCGGCGGGGCATTGTGCGGAATCGGCCCGATGCCGCTGACCCTCTGGACGTGCTTTCCAAGCTGGGCGGGTTCGACATCGCCGGGCTGTGCGGTGCTTTTCTGGGCGGTGCGCTGGAAGGTTTGCCCGTGCTGATGGATGGCTTCATCAGCGGGGTGGCGGCTCTGTGCGCGGTGCGGCTCTGCCCCGCCGCGGAAAAGGCCGTGTTTGCCAGCCACTGCTCCACCGAACCGGCAGCAAGGCTGGTGCTGGAAGCGCTGGGCAAAGTGCCCCTGCTCACCGCCGGGCTCCATCTCGGCGAGGGCACCGGAGCGGTGGCAAGCATCCCGCTGTGGGATATGGCACTGGCCGTTTACCGCGATTGCTATTCCTTCACGGAGGGCGGCATCACGCCGTACACCCCCCAATGCTGACGCTGGTATTGGGCGGTGCCGCCAGCGGCAAGAGCGGATATGCCGAGAGCCTGGTGCTGAAAACCGCGCTTCCGCGCTATTATATCGCCACCATGCAGGTGTGGGATGCCGAGTGTGCCGCCCGGGTGGAAAAGCACCGGAGGATGCGGGCGGCAAAGCAGTTTGAGACCGTGGAGTGTCCCCTGCATCTGGAGAACATCCATCTGCCTGCCCGGGGAACTGCGCTGTTGGAGGATCTGGGCAACCTGACCGCCAACGAGCTCTACGACCCCGCCGGGGCGGGAGAAAATGCCGCTTCGGCCATTTTGGAAGGACTGGACCAATTGGCCGGACAATGCGCGCACCTCATCGTGGTCTCCAACGAGGTGTTCAGCGGTGGTGCCGACTACGCAGGCGACACCGGGCGCTACCTGAAAGCGCTGGCGCAGGTGAACAATGCCCTTGCCGCCCGGGCCGACCATGTAGTGCGGGTGGTGTGCGGCATCCCGGTCTATTATAAAGGAGTGGAAAAATGATTGGATTGCAGACCATTGCAGTGGCCTTTGCCATGTTTTCGGCCCTGCCGGTGCCGCAGTTCGCGTGGAATCAGAAAAACATGCGGTATGCCATGTGTGCCTTCCCGCTCATCGGGGTGGTCATTGGCGGGCTGTGGTGCCTGTGCGGCGCTCTGCCCCTGCCGATGCCCGCAAAGGCGGCGGGGTTCTGCCTGATCCCGGTCTGGGTCACGGGCGGCATCCACCTGGATGGCTATGCCGACACCTGCGATGCCCTTTCCAGCTATGGCGACCGGGAAAAGAAGCTGGAGATCCTCAAAGACCCCCACTGCGGTGCCTTTGCGGTGATCCGGCTGTGCAGTTATTTTGCGGCCTACCTTGCCCTTTGCGCCTGCGTGGACTTCACGCCCTGGGTGGGTCTGTGCTGGACACTGGCCCTTGTGCTGGAACGGGCCCTCTCGGGCCTGGCCGTGGCATCGTTCCCGATGGCAAAGAACACCGGCCTTGCCCACACCTTTGCCACGGCGGCGGACAAGACCACCGCCCGCCGGGTGCTGATGGTGCTGGCCGCTCTGCTCAGCGCCGCCCTGCTGGCACTGGGCGGCTGGGCGCTGGTGCTGGCGGCGTTTCTTGTGTTTGCACGCTATCATGTTGTTTCGGACAGGCAGTTTGGCGGCATCACCGGCGATCTGGCCGGGTGGTTTTTGCAGAAAGCCGAGCTGTGGATGCTGGCGGCGCTGTGTGCCTGCCAGTGGGGAGGACTGTTATGATCTTTATCACCGGGCCGCTGTACAGCGGCAAGCGCACCTTTGCGCAGCGCCTGCCCGGCACCCGCATTGCGGAGGTGCAGGAGCTGGCCGCAGAGGCCGAGGATCTGGAAAAGCTTGCGGAGGAGCTCTCCGCTTGTGATATCGTGATGGCCACCGAGGTGGGCGGCGGCGTGGTGCCCATGGACGCAGGGGAGCGGGCCGCCCGGGAAGCCGCCGGGCGGCTGGCCTGCCTGCTGGCGGCCCGGGCCGGGTGCGTGGTGCAGATGTTCTGCGGCATCCCCACAGTATTGAAAGGAGAACTTCCGAAATGCTGATCTATCTTCTGCGCCACGGCCTGACGGCCTACAATGCGGAAAAGCGCTATCAGGGCCAGCGGGATATCCCCCTGAGCCCTGCGGGCCGCGCCCAGCTGCGGCAGGCTGATTTTCAGCCGGAAACGGTCTACATCACCCCGCTCTGCCGCACCCGGCAGACCGCTGAGGTGCTCTTCCCGGGCGCAAAGCTCGTGGAGGTGAAGGACCTGCAGGAGATGTGCTTCGGCAGCTTTGAGGGCCGCAATTTCATTGAGATGGAGCACGACCCGGATTATCTGGCCTGGGTGAACGCCAACTGCGAAAGCCCCTGCCCGGACGGCGAGACCAAGGTTGTCTTTTCGGAGCGGGTGTGCAGGGCCTTTGCCGCACTGGTGGACAGGGCCCTTGCCGAAGGGGAAGAGACACTGGTCATTCTGGCCCACGGCGGCACCCAGATGGCTGCCATGGAGCGCTACGCCCTGCCCCATGCGGATTATTACCACTGGTGCGCCCCCAATGCGGGCGGTTATGTTCTGGATGCAGGAGATTGGGCGGAGCAGCGGGTGCTGCACCTGCTGAAGACTGTGCAGTACACAAAGGAGGATGCCCGATGATCGAATACGCAGTACTCGGCGGTTTTGTGCTGGACTGCCTCTTCGGCGACCCGGCCTGGCTGCCCCACCCGGTGGTGTACATGGGCAAGGCCATCTCGGCGCTGGAACAGCGCCTGCGGGCCTGCCTGCCCAAAACGCCTCAGGGGGAACTGCTGGGCGGTGCCATTGTGGCCTTCTGCCTGCCGGTGGGTACCTTTCTGCTGACGAGCCTTGTCTGCCTGGGGGCTGCCCGCATCAGCCCGTGGCTGGGGCTGGCCGTCCAGATGTTCTGGTGCGGGCAGGCACTGGCCGCAAAGGGGCTGGCGCAGGAGAGCACCAATGTTTACCGGGAACTGGTCAAGCCCGACCTGCCTGCCGCCCGCAGGGCGGTCAGCCGCATCGTGGGGCGGGACACCCAGGATCTGACGCTGGAGGGTGTGACCAGAGCCGCTGTGGAGACGGTGGCAGAAAACGCCAGCGACGGTGTGATCGCACCCCTGATCTATATGCTCATCGGCGGGGCACCGCTGGCCCTGACCTACAAGACCATCAACACGATGGACAGTATGCTGGGCTACAAAAACGAAAAATATCTCTACTTTGGCCGCATCCCTGCCAAGCTGGACGATGCGGCAAATTACCTTCCCAGCCGCCTTGCCGCCCTGCTGTGGGTGGCTGCCGCGGCCTTTACGCACAATGACGCAAAAGGGGCGTGGAAGATCTGGCGGCGGGACCGCCGCAACCACGCCAGCCCCAACCGCGCCCAGACCGAGAGCGCCTGTGCCGGTGCGCTGGGGGTGCAGTTGGCCGGGCCCGCCTGTTACTTTGGCGAATACTACGCCAAGCCCACCATCGGCGATCCGCTGCGTCCCATTGAACCGGAGGATATCCCGCGTGCCAACCGGATGATGTACGTGGCAAGCGCCCTTGCACTGGCGTGGGGCGTGGCAATACGGGCTATTTTGTAACGACCTCGCCCTCTCAGTCATGCTTTGCATGACAGCTCCCCCAAAGGGGGAGCCGGGAACGGGTATCCAGAACCATCCAGGAAAAGGAGAACGAACATGCAACTAGTACATGGCGGCGATTGGGCCGGTTACCGGGCCGAGTTCGGGCGGGATGCGCTGGATTTTTCGGCCAATGTCAGCCCGCTGGGCCTGCCGGAAGGGGTGGCCCGGGCCATCACGGCGGCATTGCCCACGGCCGACCGCTACCCCGACCCCCTGTGCCGGGAGCTGCGGGCAAAGCTGGCGCTCCATGAGGGCGTGCCGGCGGAGCAGATCCTCTGCGGCAATGGGGCGGCAGACCTTATCTTCCGGCTGGTCTGGGCCCGAAAGCCCCGCCGGGCGCTGGTCACCGCACCCACCTTTGCGGAGTATGCCACTGCTTTGGAAAGTGTCGGCTGCACGGTAGAACGATTCTTTTTGCGGGAGCAGGAGGACTTTGCGGTCACGGATGCGTTCTGTGCGGCCATCCGCCCGGGGGTGGATATGGTGTTCCTCTGCCAGCCCAACAATCCCACCGGCCAGCTGACGACCCTGCCGCTGGTGGAAAAAATCCTCCACCGCTGCGCGGCGTGCGGCACCCTGCTGGTGGTGGACGAATGCTTCCTTGATTTCCTGCCCGACCATGCCCTGCACACGGCAAAAGGCCTGCTGGGGGAGGGAGATCTGGTCATCCTGAAAGCCTTCACCAAGCTCTACGGCATGGCGGGCGTGCGGCTGGGCTATGCCCTGAGTGCCGACACAGCGCTGCTGGAACAGATGCAGGCCTGCGGCCAGCCCTGGGGTGTTTCCAGTCTGGCGCAGGCGGCGGGCCTTGCCGCGTTGGAGGAGACGGCGTATGTGGAAAAGGTCCGGGCCCTCATTGCCGAACAGCGGCCCCGCCTGACGGCCGGGCTGCGGGCGCTGGGCCTGCGGGTGCTGGACGGCAGAGCAAATTACCTGCTGTTTCAGGCCCCGGAGACGCTGGGAGAAGCCCTGCGGCAAAGGGGCGCTGTGCTGCGCAGCTGTGCGAACTATCCCGGGCTGGGCCCCGGCTGGTACCGCACCGCCGTGCGCACCGGGTCTGAAAACGAACAGCTTTTGAAACTTCTTGCGGAGGTGCTGGAATGAGCAAGGCAAAGTGCATCATGGTGCAGGGAACCATGAGCGGTGCAGGCAAAAGCCTGCTGTGCGCCGCCCTCTGCCGCATTTTTGCGCAGGACGGCTACCGCGTGGCTCCCTTCAAGAGCCAGAACATGGCGCTGAACAGCTTTGTTACCCGGGATGGGCTGGAAATGGGCCGGGCACAGGTGGTGCAGGCGCAGGCCGCAGGCATCGAGCCGGATGTGCGGATGAACCCCATCCTGCTCAAGCCCAGCAGTGACGTGGGCAGTCAGGTCATCGTGAACGGCGAGGTGCGGGGCCAGATGTCCGCCGCCGCCTATTTCAAAATGAAAAGAGCGCTCATCCTAGAGATCCTCTCGGCCTACAACAGTCTGGCCGAAACCGTGGACATCATCGTCATTGAGGGGGCCGGAAGCCCGGCGGAGATCAACCTGAAGGCAGATGATATCGCCAACATGGGCCTTGCCCGGCTGGTGGATGCCCCCGTTCTGCTGGCGGGCGATATCGACCGGGGCGGTGTGTTCGCCCAGCTGTACGGCACGGTGGCGCTGCTGGAGCCAGAGGAGCGCGCCCGCATCAAGGGGCTGCTCATCAATAAATTCCGCGGCGATGTGGAGATCCTGCGCCCCGGCCTTGCTATGCTGGAAGAAAAAACGCAGCTGCCGGTGCTGGGGGTCGTGCCCTACCTGAAGGTGGACATTGAGGACGAGGATTCCCTTTCCACCCGGCTGGATGCGGGCAAAACGGTCCACCCGCTGGATGCGGCCATCCTCCGCCTGCCGCACATCTCCAACTTTACCGATTTCATGCCGCTGGAGCAGCACCCGCTGCTGGGTGTGCGGTATGTGCAGAATACCCGCCAGCTGGGCACACCGGATCTCGTCATCCTGCCCGGCACCAAGAACACAGTGGATGACCTGCTCTGGCTGCGGCAGTCCGGGCTGGAAGCAGCCCTGTTGAAGCTGGCGGCCAACGGCACGCCGGTGCTGGGGGTCTGCGGCGGGTATCAGATGCTGGGCGAGACGCTGGCCGACCCTGAGGGCACGGAGAGCGGTACGGCGCAGACCGTGCGGGGGCTGGGGCTGCTGCCCACCCGCACGGTCTTTACCGGCCAGAAGCACCGCACCCAGGACACTGCCGCCGTGACCGCCGCCCCCTTTGCGGGCGCGGCCCTGACCGGATATCAGATCCACACCGGCCGCACCGAGGTGCAGGGTGTGCCCTTCTGCACACTGGCAGACGGCACACCCGAGGGCTGCGTGCAGGACAATGTGTTTGGCACCTACCTGCACGGCCTGTTTGATACCGGTGCGCTCACCGAGAAGCTGGTGGCCCTGCTCTGCCGGCGCAAGGGCATTGCACCGGACAGCGCCGCCCTCATCCCGATGGAGCAGTACCGCCAGCAGCAGTTTGACCTGCTGGCCGATGGCGTGCGCGGCGCGCTGGATCTGGATGCCGTTTACGCGGCCATGGGGTTGGAGAACCCGCGGAGGAATGCACAATGATCCCACAACATCATCTGCCCGCCGACATTGAGCGGACAAGCCTTTCCATCATCACGGCAGAGCTGGAAGCGCAGGGCCTCACCCCGCCGCCCGAGACTGCCGCTGTGGTCAAGCGGGTCATCCACACCACCGCCGACTTTGACTATGCGAAAAATCTGCGCTTTACGCCGGGGGCTGTGGCGGCAGGTGTGTCCGCCCTGCGGGCCGGGACCCCTATCATCACCGACACCAACATGGCGCTTTCGGGCATTTCCAAGCCTGCCCTTGCCCGGCTGGGCGGCAGTGCCCTCTGCTATATGGCGGACCCTGAGGTGGAGCGGATCGCAGCCGGGACCGGAACCACCCGGGCAGTGGCCTCCATGCACCGCGCGGCGCAGGAGTACCCCGGGGCCATTCTTGCGGTGGGCAATGCCCCCACTGCCCTGCTGACCATTGCGGAAGAGATCGAGGCCGGGCTGCGGCCTGCCCTGGTCATCGCCGTGCCGGTGGGCTTTGTGAATGTGGTGGAAAGCAAGGAAGCGCTGTTTGCCGCCTGTGCAGCCCACGGCGTGCCTGCCATCGCGGCCATGGGCCGCAAGGGTGGAAGCACCGTGGCCGCTGCAGTCTGCAACGCCCTGGTCTACTCCGCTGCCGAGATGCTGGACCCAGCGGCAAGAGGGTGGAAATAGGGCGGAACCGGTGAAAACGCCCCCTTTTTACGCTTTTGCTTGACTTTTTGGCAGAAACAAGGTATCGTTTGTCTGTATGACGATTGATATATGAGTTGAAGCTTAGGTCAGTTTACAAGGAACTACACGCAGACCGTGAAACGGGCTGCTGACAACAAACGGCGCTATGCTCCCGGCTGGGTGCATAGCACCTGTTTGTTGCGGGGGTTTCCAAAGGGGGCAGCGCCCCATTTGGCACACGACTTTGCGGAGCAAAGTGTAGTGTGTTATACGCTCTGTCGGCGTTGCCCTGAAAATACCGTTGCCGCCGGGGAGGGCAAGGGCATTTGACGCGGCAGGAAAGCAGGGCTTTGTTTGGGGCTGGTAAGCCGGAAACAAAGGGCTGATTTCAGCAGCAGACAGGGCGTATTATGAAAGCCCCCGTCCCTCGTCCTCCGCCCCCGGCCTATGGGACAAAAAGTCCCAAAGCTCTGGACACCGTGACCAGATGTGTGGCCACACTCCGGGAAAAGTAGCAGGACGGCAGGAAACCGTCAAGGCTGAAATGAATGGGCTGACGCCCGGCCTTGACCGTTCCCCGCCGCCCCGCTGGATGGGTGGACAAGGTGGCCAATCCCTAAAAGTGTTTGGCCGCACTCGTTCATTTTGGGGCCTTTCTTCTCCCAAAATTGAAATGGGCGGGAAAGCCCTAAAATGGCTTTCCCGCCTTGATTACCCATTAGCAAAGACGGGCGAGACTGTCAACGGCGGCGCTGAAAGCGCCGTTCATCTTGACCGTTGACTGGCTCGCCTGGCTTTGCTACTGCCCGTAAGAGATGGAAAAACAAGATGGAAAACAAGGTTAAAAATGGTTGACAAGTCTATCGGATGTGTGTTATACTGTGCGACAGTTTGAGATTGGAAGGAGGCTTACGTGTGTTAATTTGTGTACGCTAATAAGCAATAAAAAGTAGAAGTACCTTTCCACATGATGGTGGGCTTTTTTTGCGTGCGTATGCAAAGGAACACGTAGGTTTGACACGAGCAGTCTTTGAACTGTATCGTGGTGTTTTTTCGTGCTTTGTTGTTATGCAGGCGTCTGCCCTCTCTGTGGGACAACGCCTGCTTTTTATTGCAGAAACAAAGGAACAATGCAATAAAAAAGGAGGTTCGCATTATGACCCAAAACAACAATTCATGGAGAAAAACTTATTTTACACTTCTTGCCGGACAAGCAATATCCTTTATTAGCAGCGGTATTTTGCAAATGGCCATTATCTTTTATTTGGTTGCGAAAACTAATTCTGCAATCATATTGACGGCGGCAACACTGATTGGATTTTTGCCGCAAGCCTGTTTAGGCCCGTTTGCAGGTGCTTTTGTTGACCGGCACAGCCGTAAAAGCGTAATGATTGGTGCGGATTTGATAATTGCCGCCGCTGGCGGTATTCTGGCGCTGGTGGCGTTTTACATGGAATTGCCCGTATGGTCTATTATGGTTGTCCTGTTAATCCGAAGTGCGGGAACTGCTTTTCATTCTCCAGCATTCAGCGCAGCAACACCTATGATTGTGCCAAAAGAGGAACTTACAAAATGCGCTGGTTACACGCAGACCATGCAAGCAGTAAGTGCGATTATCAGTCCAGCTGCCGCAGCGTTTTTATATGCTGTTTGGCCTCTTAATGCAATTATATTGTTAGATATTGTGGGTGCAATCCTTGCCTGTGTGACTGTTGCGATTTCGTCCATACCAACGCCTGAACTATGTCCAGAAACGAAAAGACAACAGTTTTTACAGGATATGAAAGAGGGGTATGTGGTATTAAAGCAAAACAGGGGCCTCTTTGCTCTGCTCTGGATTGGTGTAATTTATATGTTCTTTTATATGCCAATCAGTACGCTTTTTCCTCTCATCTGTATGTCATACTTCAAAGGAACACCGGCCCATGCCTCTGCCGCTGAAATTGCTTTTGCGGTTGGTATGCTGCTTGGCGGAGTCATTCTGAGCATTTGGGGCGGTTTTAAGAAACGGCGGTACACCATCGGTCTTTCCGTTCTCCTGATGGGCGTTAGCAATATGCTCTCCGGGCTTTTGCCGCCAGACGCATTTCTTGTCTTTGTTGTGTGCTGTACTGTTATGGGAATTTCCGCTCCATTTTACGGTGTGCAAAATGCGATTTTTCAAGAAACGGTCAAACCAGAATATCTGGGGAGAGTTTTTTCTCTACTGACAAGCGCCGCTTCCCTCGCCATGCCGTTTGGCCTTGTCATTTCCGGGCCTCTGGCGGAGCGGCTGGGAGTTGAGAAATGGTTTGTCATTTGCGGAATTGGCATTATCATCGTTGCGCTTGCCGTATTTTTACTACCCGGTTTGAGAGAGATTGACAATACGCAATAATCAACTGCACCTTTTTCTATTACTAAACAAAATGCCTGGATGGTGGTTCTGAAAAACCAGAACCGCCGTTCAGGCATTTTTTATCTTCGTCCTCTCTGCGGTTTTGGATTCTTCAGCAAGTCGGATTTTTCCGCAATCTTTTTCAGCCACTTCCGTTCTTCTACTGACAGCTTCCTAAAATTCAGCTTGAGCCGTTTGCAGATAAACGCCAAGTACGCTTGTTCCGTGTCGCTGTCCTGGCTGACGATTTCACCAGCAGTTTCCAGCATTTCTTTTAGCGGGTTATCCTCTGGGACGCTGAAAAAATCGTCCTTGTGTGTTTCCCGCAGAGCAAGGGCAATCCCGTTTATGTCCCGTTGTATCACATAGCGGCAAAACTCGTCCTCATCAATATGGGCGGTGATAAGCTGTCTTAACTGCGTATCACTCATGCCAGGATTATGCTTTTTTATAACAGTTGCGCTCATCGTGTCCACTATGGCGTTTGCACCCTGCGCCTGTTTCAGTGCCGTTCCGTTCACATAGATTTCAAGGTCAGCC
>NZ_DBFNWJ010000009.1:0-51220 GCF_048426865.1 Candidatus Allofournierella merdipullorum | reverse complement strand
CGCCCCGGGCCCCCCCCCGCCCTATTGCTGTGTGTACATAAAGCCCCCCGCGGCGGGAGAAACTGCACACACAATGTTTTCGCGCAGCGGGAGGAGGACTCTGCTTTGAAGATAACGGTGGAACAATACGGCCGGCTGGTGGCGGGGGCCAGCCCCCACTCCAAATTGCTCAAGGACTGCCTGTGGGCCTTTTTCGTGGGCGGCGGCATCTGCCTTGCGGGCGAGGCGCTGCGCCGCGCCTATATGGCGGCGGGCTTTGTGCGCAGCGACGCGGGCTGCATGACCAGCATCACCCTCATCGTGATCTCCGCCGTCACCACCGCCCTGGGCTGGTATCACAAGCTGGCCACAAAGGCCGGGGCGGGCACGCTGGTGCCCATCACCGGCTTTGCCAACGCGGTGGTCAGCCAGGCCATCGAGGCCCGGTGCGAGGGCTACGTCACCGGCGTGGGGGCCAAGATGTTCCAGATCGCCGGCCCGGTCATCGTCTACGGCGTGCTGGCCAGCACCGCCTGGGGGGCGCTGTACTACTTCCTGCGCCCCTTCATCTAAAGGAGGCGGGCTGATGCGCAAAGGCGACACCATCCTCTTCGACGCGCCGCCGGTCATTCTGGCCCAGGGGGCCGTGGGCGGCAAAAAGGAAGGGGAGGGCCCGATGGCGGCCCAGTTCGACCTGCTCTTCCCCGAGAACAGCCTGGGCGAGCCCACCTGGGAGCAGGCGGAAAGCCGCCTGCAGCAGCACTGCCTGGAGCTGACACTGCAAAAGGCCCGGTTGCCCTTGGGGCGGCTGAGCCTGGTGCTGGGGGGCGATCTGCAGAACCAGTGCACCGCCACCGCCTACCACATGAGCCGCACCGACGTGCCCTTTGCCGGGCTGTACGGGGCGTGCAGCACCATGGCCGAGGCGCTGGGGCTGGCGGCCTGCCTTGCGGCGGGGGGCTGCGTGGAGGTGGCGGCGGCACTGGCCAGCAGCCACTTCTGCGCGGCGGAGCGGCAGTTCCGCACCCCTCTGAGCTACGGCGGCAAGCGCACCCCCACCGCCCAGTGGACGGCCACCGCCGCGGGCTGCTGCCTTGTGGCGGCGCGAGGGGCGGGGCCCCGGGTGGCCTCGGTCACCTTCGGCCGGGTGCGGGACTATGCCGTCACAGACCTGACCAACATGGGCGGCGCCATGGCCCCCGCCGCCGCCGAGACCATCCTGCGCCACTGCGCGGACACCGGCCGCACCCCCGCCGACTTCGACGCGGTCTACACCGGCGACCTGGGTCTGGTGGGCAGCCGTCTGCTGGCCCAGCTGCTGGAGGCGGAGGGGCTGGAAATGAAAAATCACACCGACTGCGGCCTCGAAATTTACGACATCCACAAACAGGAGGTGCAGGCCGGGGGCAGCGGGGCGGGCTGTTCGGCGGCGGTGCTCTGCGCCCGGGTGCTGCCCGCTCTGCGCAAGGGCAAAATGCGCCGGGTGCTGTTCCTCTCCACAGGGGCGCTGATGAGCCAGATCACCAGCCAGCAGGGGATGAGCATCCCCGGCGTGGCCCATCTGGTGGAACTTGTGAGCGAGGAGGCAGAAGCATGACCTATCTTTGGGCGTTTGTGGTGGGCGGCCTCATCTGCGTGGCGGGGCAGCTGCTCATCGACCTGACCAGCATCACCCCCGCCCGGGTGCTGGTGACCTATGTGGTGGCGGGCGTCGTGCTCAGCGCGTTGGGCCTCTACGACCCGCTGGCGGAATTCGCCGGCGCGGGGGCCAGCGTGCCGCTGCTGGGCTTTGGGCACCTGCTGGCTCAGGGCGTGGTGGACGCGGTGGAGAAAAGCGGCCTTTTGGGCGCGCTGTGCGGCGGCTTTTCCGCCGCTGCCGCAGGGGTCACCGCCAGCCTCGTCTGCGGCGTGCTGGCCGCGGCCTTCAGCCATTCCAAAGACCAGAACTGAAAACAAAAAGCGGCTCCCCGCCAAGGGAGCCGCTTTTGTTATGCCTTTTTTCAGAACAGGCCGGTGATGCGGCCGTTCTCGTCCACGTCGATGTTCTCGGCGGCGGGCTTTTTGGGCAGGCCGGGCATGGTCATGATGCTGCCCATGATGACCACCACGAACCCCGCGCCGGCGCTAAGGCGCACGTCCCGCACGGTCATGGTGAAGCCCTCCGGCGCGGCCAGCAGGGTGGCGTCGTCGCTGAAGGAGTACTGGGTCTTGGCAATGCACACCGGCAGCTTGCCGTAGCCCATGGCCTCAATTTCCGCCAGCGCCTTCTTGGCGGGGGCGCTCCAGCTCACCGCCGCGGCGCGGTAGATTTTCTTCGCCACCGCGTCCACCTTCTCCGCCAGCGGGGCCTCGTCGGGGTAGGTGAAGTTGAGAGTGGTCTCGGGCTGCAGGATGCTCAGCACCGCTTTGCCCAGTTCAAGGCCGCCCTTGCCGCCGTCGGCAAAGACGGTGGCCAGCTCGCAGGGCACGCCCAGGTCGGCGCAGATGTCCCGCAGACACTCGTGCTCCTCGGCGCTGTCGGTGGGGAAGGCGTTGATGGCCACGCACACCGGCACGCCGAAGCCCCGCATGTTCTCCACATGGCGGGCCAGGTTCGCCGCGCCCGCTTTCAAATAGTCCACGTTGGGCACGCCCAGCTGGTCCTTGGGGCAGCCGCCGTGATGCTTCAGCGCCCGCACGGTGGCCACAAGCACCACCGCGTTGGGGGCAAGGCCGGTCATGCGGCACTTGATGTCCAGGAATTTCTCCGCGCCCAGGTCCGCGCCGAAGCCCGCTTCGGTGACCACATAGTCCGCCAGCGACAGGCTCAGCCGGGTGGCCATCACGCTGTTGCAGCCGTGGGCGATGTTGGCGAAGGGGCCGCCGTGGATGATGGCGGGGTTGTTTTCCAGCGTCTGGACCAGGTTCGGGTCGAAAGCGTCCTTCAACAGGGCGGTCATGGCGCCCGCCGCGCCGATCTGGCCGGCGGTCACAGGCTGGCCCTCGTAGGTGTAGCCCACCACGATGCGGGACAGCCGCTCCTTCAAATCTTTCAGGTCGGTGGCCAGGCAGAAGATGGCCATCACTTCGCTGGCCACCGTGATGTCAAAGCCGTCCTCCCGGGGAGTGCCGTTCACCTTGCCGCCCAACCCGTCGGTCACATAGCGCAGCTGCCGGTCGTTCATGTCCACGCAGCGCTTCCAGGTCACCCGGCGGGGGTCGATGTGGTGGGGGTTGCCCTGGTAGATGCTGTTGTCCACCATGGCCGCCAGCAGGTTGTTGGCCGCGCCGATGGCGTGCAGGTCGCCGGTGAAGTGGAGGTTGATGTCCTCCATGGGCACCACCTGGGCGTAACCGCCGCCGGCCGCGCCGCCCTTGATGCCGAACACGGGCCCGAGGCTGGGCTCACGCAGGCAGAGCATGGTCTTTTTGCCCAGAGCGTTCAGCGCGTCCGCCAGGCCGCAGCTGACGGTGGTCTTGCCCTCGCCCGCCGGGGTGGGGCTGATGGCCGTGACCAAAATCAGCTTGCCCTGTTTCTCGGCCTTTTTGGCCAGCCGGTGGTCGATCTTCGCCTTGTATTTGCCGTAAAGGCTGATGTCATCCTCGCCAAGGCCCAGCCCCGCCGCGATCTCGGTGATGGGCTTCAAGGTCGCCTCCTGGGCGATCTGGATATCCGTTTTCATGCGCGCCACCCTTTCTGTCACATCGCGGGAGCCGGCGGCCCCCGCACCTTTTCTATTCTCCATGGTAGCAGAACCGGCCGCCGGTTACAAGGCCCGCCGCAAAAGTAACACTTTCCAGCCCCGCCGCGGCCTTGTGCCCCCGGGCGCGGTTGTGCTATAATATATTCTGTATTTTTATGACCCGCCGCCGGGTGAATGTCCAAACGCAACGGATAAAAACGGCGGACTATACTGATTGTAAAGGTCGGGAAGCTGCGATGATCGACAACGAAGCCCTGCATTATCTGGACAACGCCGCCACCACCCGGGTGGCCCCCGAGGTGGCCGACGCCATTTACAAAACCATGACGAACCACTGGGGCAACCCCTCCAGCCTCTACACCCCCGGCGTGGAGTCCAAGGAGCTGCTGGACAAGGCCCGGAACATCGTGGGCCGCACCCTGGGGGCCGAGCCGGGGCAGGTGTTCTTCACCGGCTGCGGCAGCGAGAGCAACAACATCGCCCTGCTGGGCGCGGCGCTGGCCCGGCGCAGCTGGGGCAAGAAAATCGTGGCCAGCGGATTTGAGCACCCCAGTGCGGCGCTGCCTCTGGCCCGCCTTGCCGAAGAGGGCTTTGAGGTGGACTTCGTCGCCCCCGGCGCGGACGGCCGTCTGGACGTGGACGCCCTGGCCGACCGGGTGGACAAGGGCACCATTCTCGTCACCTGCATGCAGGTGAACAACGAGACCGGCGCAAGGCAGGACGTGACGAAGCTGGCCGCCCGGGTGAAAGAAGCCAACAGCCGCACCGCTGTGCATGTGGACGGCGTGCAGGCTTGGATGCGGGTGCCGGTGAGCCTGGAAAACATCGACAGCTACACCGTCAGCGGCCACAAAATTCACGCCCCCAAGGGCGTGGGCGCGCTCTATCTGCGCCGGGGCTATAACATCCAGCCGCCCTATCTCGGCGGCGGGCAGGAGAAGGGCCACGGCGGCGGCCAGGAGCAGGGCGTGCGCCCCGGCACCGAGAACCTGCCCTACGCGGTGGGCCTCGCCACCGCCGCAAGGCGGATGGAAAAGACCTTCGCCGCCCGGGCGGCCCATGTGGCGGCGCTGAACGCCCGGCTGCGGGCGGGGCTTGCCACTCTGGACGTGGTGCTCAACAGCCCGGAGGACGCGGTGAGCGAGGTGCTGAACTTCAGCACCATGCGGGTGAAGAGCGAGACGATGCTCCATTATCTCGAGCAGACGAAGGTGTATGTGTCCAGCGGGTCGGCCTGTTCCCGGGGCGCTGCCAGCCACACGCTTGCGGCCATGGGGCTGGACGCCCGGCGCATCGACACCGCCCTGCGGGTGAGCTTCTGCGCCGAGAACACCGAGGCGGACGTGGACGCCCTTCTCAACGGCCTGGAACAGGGCCTCAAAACGCTGGCGCAGCTGCGCTGAACAAGGAGAAACGACGATGAAAGAAGTCATTTTGTGCTACCAGGGCGAGATGGCCCTGAAAGGCCTGAACAAGGCCACCTTTGAGGCAGCCCTGGCCAAGGCCATGCGCTTTAGAGTGCGGGAGCTGGGCCAGTACCAGGTCTATAAGGCCCAGAGCACCATGTATGTGGAGCCCCGGGACGAGGAGGCCGTGGCCAATTTCGACGAGGCCTTCAAGCGGGTGAGCCAGGTGTTCGGCCTGGCGGCCCTCAGCCGCGCGGCGGTGTGCGAAAAGGATTTTGAGGCCATCAAGAACACCGCCGAAGCCTACCTGGGCGAGACCCTGCGCGGGGTGCGCACCTTCAAGGTGGAGGCCAAGCGCTCGGACAAGTCCTTTGCCATGAAGAGCCCGGAGATCAGCCGGGAGCTGGGGGGCTTTCTGCTCTCCAAGCACCCCCACCTGAAGGTGGACGTGCATCACCCGGACATCGTGGTCATGGTGGAGGTGCGGGACTACGGCGCCTACATCCACGGCCCCAAGGTGCCCGGCCCCGGCGGCCTGCCGGTGGGCACCAGCGGCCGTGCGGTGAACATGCTCTCCGGCGGCATCGACAGCCCGGTGGCCGCCTGGTACATGGCCCGCCGCGGCCTTGCGCTGCACCACATCCACTTCGCTAGCCCGCCCTACACCAGCGAGGCGGCCAAGCGCAAGGTGCAGACCCTGGCCCAGACCATCAGCGGCTACACCGGCAGCTGTGTTTTGTATGTGGTGCCTTACACCACCCCCCAGGAGTACATCCGGGACCACGCGCCCGACGTTTTGTTCACTGTGCTCATGCGCCGCAGCATGATGCGCATCGCCAACCGCATCGCGAAAGAGATCGACGCCAAGGCCCTGGTCACCGGCGAAAGCCTGGCCCAGGTGGCCAGCCAGACCCTGATGGCCCTGGCCTGCACCGACGCGGCCCAGGACCTGCCCATCCTGCGGCCCCTCATCGGTATGGACAAGACCGAGATCGTGGAGGTGGCCCGGCGCATCGGCACCTTTGAGACCAGCATCCTGCCTTATGAGGACTGCTGCACCATCTTCACCCCGCCCCACCCCAAGACCAAGCCCACTCTGGCCGAGGTGGAGGCCGCCGAGGCGGAGATGCCCGGCCTGGCCGCGCTGGAAGAGCAGGCGGCCAAAGATGTGGAGCGCATCCGCATCGACATGCGCAAAGCGGAGGAAGACGAGGACGACCTGCTGCTGTGAGGCCGCCGAAAGGGGGAGAAGCACATGACCGCTGAGATCATCTGTGTGGGCACCGAGCTGCTGCTGGGTGACATTCTGAACACCAACGCCCGGTTTTTGTCCCGGGAGCTGGCGGCGCTGGGCATCGACGTGCTGCGCCAGCAGGTGGTGGGCGACAACGCCGCCCGCCTGGAGGGCGAGGTGCGCGCCGCCATGGCACGCAGCGACCTGCTGGTGTTCTCCGGGGGGCTTGGCCCCACGGCGGACGATTTGACCAAGGAGACGGTGGCCCGGTGCTTTGGCGACGAGATGCGCTTTGAGCCGAAAGTGCTGGAGGAGATCCGCGCCTTCTTCACCTCCACCGGCCGCACCACCCCCGCCAACAACGAAAAACAGGCCATGGTGCCCACCAAGGGCGGCTGGTTCGAAAACCCCAACGGCACGGCCCCGGCGGTGTGGTTCGAGGCGGACGGAAAACGGGCGGTGTTGCTGCCCGGCCCGCCCTCGGAGCTGGAGCCTTTGTGGAAAAACGCCGTGCGCCCCTTTTTGCAAAAGGGCCAGCACCGGGTGCTGGAAAGCCTTGTGCTGCGCCTCACCGGCATCGGCGAGAGCCACGCCGAGGAGCTGCTGGGCCATCTCTTCCAGAACGAGAACCCCACCGCCGCCGTCTACGCCAAGACCTCGGAGCTGCTCATCCGCATCACCGCCGCCGCCCCCGATGAGAAAACGGCCCGGGCCATGTGCCGGGACTACGCCGAAAACTTCTACCGGCTGGCGGGGGAGTACATCTACGCCGAGGGCGAGGAGGGGCTGGAATACGCCTTGGTGAACGCCCTGCGCCAAAAGGGTCTCACCCTCGCCACCGCCGAAAGCTGCACCGGCGGCCTTGTGAGCCAGCTGGTCACGAACGTGCCCGGTTCCAGTGAGGTGTTCGGCTTCGGCTTTGTGACCTATGCCAATGAAGCAAAACAGAAACTGCTGGGGGTCAGCGAACAGGCCCTGGCAAACCACGGCGCGGTGAGCCCCCAGGTGGCCGCCGCCATGGCGGCGGGCGCGGCAAAGGCCGCCGGCGCGGACGTGGCCGTCTCCCTCACCGGCATCGCCGGCCCCGGAGGCGGCACCCCCGAAAAGCCGGTGGGCCTTGTGTACATGGGCGCGGCCCGGGGCGAACAGGTGTTCGTCAAGCGTCTGGACCTGGGCAACCGGGACCGGGCCACCATCCGCCTGTCCGCCGCCAAAAACGCCCTGGACGCCGCACGCCGGCTGGCCCTGGGCCTTCCCATTCCCGGCGCTGTCCGCGCCGAGACCATCCCGGAATAAGAGGTGAACACCATGGACGAAAATTGCTCCAGACTGGTGCTGCGGCTGTTCGGCCCGCAGCTGGACCAGGTGACCCAGGTGCTGCGCGCCGCCGCGGACCAGGGCTGCCCGGGCCTGAACCTTCTGATGAAAAACGGCGAGTACGCCGTCTGCGTCACCGCCCGGGGCGGCGACGGGCAGGCGGTCTGCCGTCGCTGGAAGGACTACTTTGAGAGCCGCTTCGGCGACGCGGTGTTCTGCGAGGGCGAGGAGAGCCTGGCCCAGGTGGCGGTGCATGCGCTGGCCGAGGCCCGGCGGCTGTTCGTGGCCGCCGACGCGGCCACCGGCAAGCTGCTGGACGCCGCCCTGGCCGGCTGCGACGAGGCGGGCGGAGTTTACGACTTCGGCGCCCAGAGCTATGCCCATCCCAAGCGTGGCGGCCGGGTGGTGCCCAACAAACACCTTTTAAAGAAATATCCCAACTGCCCGGTGCAGCCCGCCGCCACCCGTGCCCACGCGGCGCTGCGGGTCTCCGGGGCGGACTGGGCCGCAGCCTACTCTCCCGCCGAGGGAGAGCACCCCGCCTTTGTGCTGGTGTGCAGTGAAAAATACGCCTGGGTGCGGCCGCTGCCCGCGGGCGGCGACCAGGAGGCTCTGGCTGCCGGCTGGCTGCTGGATATGCTGCGCCGCATGGCCCAGGGCAAGGACATGGACTCCTTTGTGGAGCGCTTCCGGGTGGGCGGCCCCGCCCCCAAACTGGAACTGCCCGGCGCGGCGCTGGCGGGGCTTGCGTCCTCCGCTCCCGCTGCCGCGCCTAAGGCGCCGGCTGCCCCCGAACCGCCCAAAGCGGCTCCCGCTCCCGAGGCGCCCAAGGCAGCCCCGGCCCCGGCACAGCCTGCTCCGGCTGCCGAGGCCGCCCCGGCCCAAAGCGCCCCCGCGCCGGCCTTCACTGGCAAGGCTCCCCGTGCCGACGGCGCCCCTGCCGACCTGCTCAAACCCGACGAGCAGCTCACCAGCGCGGCGCAGCTGCTGTTCAGCGACGACGCCCCTGTGCCCGCCCCCGAAGGGCAGGAGCAAAAGCCCGCCGGCCCCCACTGGGGACGAATGATCGGCTGCATCCTGCTGGTGGCGGCCATCGCCGGCGGCGTGGCGCTGTGGCTGTGGCAGGGCGGAAAACTGCCCGGCGGCGGCAGCGTGCTGGGCGATGTGGGCTACGGCACCGCCGACTACGACGACGCGGCCCGGGACTACCTGCTGGCCCAGCAGGCCAAGGACGAGGGCGTGGCCGCCTATCTGGCCCTGCCCTCGCTGGACGGCTCGCTGGTCTGGTCTGCCGACGCGGCGGCTCCCGACGCCCAGCCGGGCGTGGTGAACGCCGCCGGGGAGGAACTGCCCCGGTTCACCGGCTCCGAGACCCTGGGCCAGAGCCAGAGCAACGTCATCGTGCGCTGCCCCACCGCCTCCATGGAACAGCTCAGTCAGCTGACCCAGGAGGAGGTGCTGAAGGAAAACAGCGGCTTCACCCTCTACACCGCCGACGGCGACTACCGCTATAAGGTGCTGGCGGTCTACGAGTGGGACCCGAACGAGGAAGGCGAGGCTGCCTTCGACCTGTATTCCATGCAGGACCTGTCCAACTACCAGGATTACCTCACCTTCGTGCTGGGGGCCAAGGCCCGCAGCCTCTATGAGATGCCCGCCGACGTGCGGGACGGCGACGCCTTCGTGACCCTGGTGGCCGACAGCCCCAACGCCGACGGGCGGATGCTGGTCATCACCGGCCGCCAGCTGCGGGAAAACGAGGCCGCCATCCTGTTCGGCAACCAGGTGCGGCCCGCCGAGCAGCCCCTGCTGCCCATGGCCGTCTATGAGAGCGAGGGCCTTTCCGCCCCCAGCCTCACCACCCTCAGCCAGTACTGGCTGAACTGGTACATCACCGGCGGCGCCACCTCCAGCGACGTGCAGGAGGAGGCCGGCATGCCCGATGAGGATCGCCCCCTGAGCGAAGTGGGCGGCGGCGAAACGGTGGAGCCTTCCGCTTCTCCCACGCCGGACGCCTCCGCAAGCCCCGACCCGTCGGCCAGCCCGAACGCCTCCGCCAGCCCGAAGCCCAGCGCTACCCCCTCGGCTTCGCCCTCGGCCAGCGCCGCGCCCACTCCGGGCCCCACGCCGGCGCCTACGCCTGCCCCCACGCCCACCCCGCCGCCCTCTTCCGGCAGCACCATCACCGTCACCATGAACGGTGTGCGCCAGGAGATGGACCTGGTGGAGTGCCTGGCCATGATCGCCCGCAACGAGATGGGCGCCAACGCCCCGGTGGAGGCCTATAAGGCCCAGATGGTGGCGGCCCACAGCTGGATCCTCAGCCAGGGCGGCGCGCCCAGCGTGTCCGGCCTGGAGCCCAACGAGACCATCCGCGCCGCCGCCCGTGAGGTGGCGAACCAGATCCTCACCTACAACGGCAGCGTGGCCTTCACCCCCTACTTTGCCTCCGCGGCGTTCGGCACCAACTCCAGCCAGGAGGTGTGGGGCGGCGCCCGGCCCTACCTCATCAATGTGGACAGCCCCTACGACAAGGACTATGCCTCCAACTGGCAGAGCACCCGGGTCTACTACAAGAGCGAGGTGGCCGCCCGCGCCCAGGAGCGTCTGGGTGTGGATCTGAACGCCTACAGCGACGACCCCTCCACCTGGTTCGGGGATATCGTCAAGAACTCCAGCGGCTACGTCACCAGCATCCGGGTTGGCAATGTCACCACCACCGGCCGCAATCTGCGGGAGAACGTGCTGAACAATGTCAACGGCAAGACCCTGCGCTCCGCCGCCTTCGACGTGGTCTATGACGCGGGCAGCGAGGCCTTCACCTTCACTGTCTGGGGCTACGGCCACGGCTGCGGCATGAGCCAGATGGGCGCCTGGGGCTACGCCGCCAACGGCTGGGGCTATGCGGACATTCTGGCCCACTACTACCCCGGCACTACTCTCGTCACTCAATAAGACCCGAAAAGGCCCCCGCACCCACGGTGCGGGGGCCTTTTGTGCGCAGCAGGCGTACAAAAACAATGTAAAAATATAGTAAAATGGCATAAATTTAAAAGACGCTTTTGTGGCAATGGGCGAAAATGGGCAAAAACGCTCCATTTTTGACGACAGATGGAGTATAATGCCTCTGTAACCCTTTTGACATTTTTGGCCCGCGGGACCGGGCCGCAAAAAAACGAAAGCGAGGGAACGACCCTTTGAACAAGCCAAAGAAAAAACGCAACGCCCTCAAGCTGGCGCTGATCGTGCTGGCGGTGGCGCTGCTGGCCGCCTGCGGAACCCTGTGGTATATGTACAGCCAGGTGGCGCCCGCTCTGGACGAGGGCGAAGCCGGCCAGTTGAATCAGGTGAAGGACCCGGACCTGGCGTCTGAGGGCGACCGCACCTACAACCTGCTGCTGCTGGGCATCGACTACGACACCGACCGCGACTACGCCGAAGGCAAGGGCATGACCGACGTCATCCTCTATGTCCAGATCGACCGGGACGCGGGCACTGTGAACGCCTTCCAGATCCCCCGTGACACCTACTACGGCGAGGACATGGGCGGCGGCAAAAAGGCCATCGAGGGCAAGATCAACGAGGTCTACGCCAACGGCCCCGATCAGGAGAACCTCATCAACAACATCGCCAACATGATCTACCAGCTCTACAAGCTGCCGGTGGACGACTATGTCACCATCGACATGGCCGCCTTCAAGACCATGCTGAACAACATGGGCGGCATCGAGATGTACGTTCCCTGGGACATCATCACCGTGGACAAGGACACCGGCAAGGAGGACCTGGTCTGCCCCAAGGGCACCCATCTCATCAGCGGCGACACCGCCGAGCTGATCCTGCGCAACCGCAACTACGCCACCGCCGACTATCAGCGTCTGGAGACCCAGCAGTATTTCTACGCCGCCCTGGTCAAGACCTTCCTGGAGGACTACACCCTGGCGGATTACTACACCACCTGCAAGCTCATCGCCCACTACATCAACACCAGCCTGGACATCACCGACATCTGGGGCCTGTACGACACCATGCTCAAAATTGAGCCGGAGAACATCTTCATCGTGCGCGCCCCCGGCGGTGCGGCCCACATCAACGGCCACACCTGGGTGTACTACACCGACCGGGAGAACTGCGCCCGCATCCTCAACGAGCACTTCCGCAGCCCGGACAAGCCGGTGCCCGCCGAGGAGCTGGGCCTTGCCACCGGCTATGAGTACATTTCCGGCATGAACGTGGACGAAGGCCGCACCATGGGCAGCGTGATGGAAGCCGCCGAAGAGGGCCAGCAGGAGCTGGACGCCTCTTCCTCCGCTTCTTCTTCCTCCGCGGCCAACTGACCCCCAAAACGGCAAAAGCCGGCCCCCGAAACCTTCGGGGGCCGGCTTTTTCTTTGCAGGAACAAAAAAACAAAAGACCCGCCTAAACCGGCAGGTCTTTGTTTTCGTCTGGAAAAATCAGGCGTTGGCCTTGTTCGCGCGCTTCGCCATGCGGCTGATCTTGCGGGCAGCGGTGTTCTTATGGACCACACCTTTGCTCTGCGCCTTGGCGATGGTGGAGACAGCCACCTTGACAACGGCGTCCTTGTCAGCGGCATTCGCGGCGATGGCAGCGTTTGCCTTCTTGACGACTGTTTTCAGGTTGGAC
This sequence comes from Candidatus Allofournierella merdipullorum, assembly GCF_048426865.1. Taxonomy (NCBI): domain Bacteria; kingdom Bacillati; phylum Bacillota; class Clostridia; order Eubacteriales; family Oscillospiraceae; genus Allofournierella; species Candidatus Allofournierella merdipullorum. The sequence continues at coordinate 38,957 of NZ_DBFNWJ010000009.1, read as the reverse complement.
TTGATCGCCTTGTTGTGAAGGGCTTCCTTCTTGGACTGGACCACGCGATCCTTCTGGGATTTGATGTTAGGCATTCGTACCACCTCCTTACTACCCATAACAGTGCAATTTATAATACCACATTTGTGCGGCGCTTGCAAGCGTTTTTTAAACTTTTTTCCGCCGGTATGGGCGGCGGAAAGCCGGGCCACACTTTTATGGGGCCCCGCCGCGCAAAAAGGGCGCGGGCGGCGTCCACTTCATACCGCTGCGAGGTGCTTTTTCATGTCCGTTTACACCGACATCGCCGACGAAATTTACGGCCCCTCCAAAGGGCAGGTGCCCGGCGGGGTCAAGCTGTTCACCGCCCGCTCCGGGCCCATCACCCTCACTCGTGTGCAGATCACCCGCGCCGGCCTCGCCCGCCCGGCGGGGCGCTACTCCACGCTGGAGATGCCAAGCCTTGCCGTGGCGGACACCAAAGACGAGCGCTACGTCAGCGCCGTGGCCGGCGAATTGCGGGCCATGCTGCCCGAAACGGGCAGTGTGCTGGTGGTGGGGGGGGGCAACCGCCGGGTCACCGCCGACGCTCTGGGCCCCCGGGCGGCGGGCAGCGTGCTGGTGACCCGGGGCATCGCGCCGGACAGCCGCACCGCCGCGCTGGGCCTGCGGGAGGTGTGCTGTGTTTCGCCCGGGGCGTCGGGGGCCACCGGCATCCCTCTGGCCCAGATGCTTGCGGGGCTGGTGCGGGCGGTGAAGCCCGCCGCCATCCTCTGCATCGATAGCCTGTGCACCTCCGACCCCGCCCGCATGGGCCGCACGGTGCAGATCAGCGACACCGGCCTGTGCCCCGCCCGGCCGGAGAGCGGCAAATGCCTCACCCGGGCCATGCTGGGGGTGCCGGTGCTGGCGGTGGGCATCCCCACCATGATGGAGGCGGACGAGCTGCTGGGCCGCCCGGGGTGCGTCGTTACTCCCCGTCAGCTGGACGATGTGGTGAAACGGGGGGCGGAGCTGTTGGCCCTGGCGGTGAACAAGGCGCTGCAGCAGCGGCTTTCCATCGCCGAGCTTTGCTATCTGGCCAACTGAGGGCATGAACGCCGTTCCCGGCGCATATCCTTTCTGCAGGACGATGAAAAGGGGGCGGAGCCGTTGGCACATTCCAAAACGCTGCGGCGGCTGGGCACGCTGGCGCTGGCGGCGGTGGTGGGCACGGCCGCCATGGGCGCGGGGCGGTATGCCGGCGTGCCGGACCTGGCGGGCAGCCTTGCGGTGGCGGGCAGCCTGCTGGCCAGCCCGGCGGCGGCCATCGGCGCGGCGGACCGGCTCTTCCGCCAGGAGGCCCTGCCCGCCGCCCAGACCGAAGTGGAGGACGCGGAAAGCCCGCCGGTGTTCACCACCCCCGCCCCGGAGGAGCTGCTGCCCGCGGCCACCCCGGAGCCTCAGCCGGAGGGGGCGCAGGAGCAGGCCGAGCCCGCCCCCACCCCCGGCCCGCCCCCCGAGGGCATGGGCACCGTGGTGAGCGCCCACTATGAGCAGGGCAGCGGCGCGGCCTACATTCCCTGCGCGGCGGGCACCATCAAGAACTGCACCAGCCTCTCCGCCGCCGAGGTGGCCGAGGCGGCGGCAGGGCCGCTGCCCTTCAGCATTGAAGTGGGTTCCTCGGAGCCCCAGGTGCTCATCATGCACACCCACGCCACCGAGAGCTATGAGCTGGAGGACCTGGGCTGGTTCGACCCGGAGTACACCAGCCGCCGCACCGACACCAGCCTCAACATGGTGGCGGTGGGGGCGGCCATCGCCGAGGAGCTGAGCGCGGCGGGCATCGTGACGCTGCAGGACGCCACCCTCCACGATTACCCCAGCTACAACGGCAGTTACGAGCGCAGCAACGCCACCGTGCGCAGCTATCTGGAACAGTATCCCAGCATCAAAGTGGTGCTGGACGTCCACCGGGACGCCATCGAGACCGACGGGGCCCGGGTGAAGGCGGTGGCGGAGGTGGAGGGCAAAACGGCGGCCCAGGTGATGATCATCTGCGGGGCGGACAAAAACGGCAACCTGCCCAACTTCAAGCAGAACCTGGCCTTCGCGGCAAAGTGGGAGAGCGCCATGGAGAGCCGCTACCCCGGGCTGACCCGGCCGGTGCTTTTCGACTACCGCTACTACAACCAGGACCTGACCACCGGCAGCCTGCTCATCGAGATGGGCAGCCACGGCAACACCCTGGAAGAAGCGGTCTACTCCGGCCATCTGGTGGGCAAGGCGCTGGTGGGCCTTTTCACCACCGGCGCATAAGAAAAACAGCGGGCGGCGGTTCCCAAAATGGGAGCCGCCGCCCGCTTTGCGTCCGTTTTTCACGGCCGGCAGAGCAGCCGTACATTGTAGCCCAGTTCCTTGAGCTTTTCCGCCAGCCGGGGCCCGTTCTCGTCGGAGCCCTCCATGTAGCCGGCGTAGTGATAGGGCACCACCACACCGGGCTTGTGGTCCATGGCGGCCAGCTGGGCGGGCACCTGGTCCATAAAGTGCAGCATGTTGTACTGCCCGTCGCAGGGCACGAACAGCACGTCGCAGGCCACGTCGGCCAGCACGTCGGTGTCGCCCGCCACATAATAGGTGAAGCCGCCCATTTCCAGCAGCGCGCCGAAGCCGAAGCCCAGAGGATGGTTCTTGTTCTCAGCGGGCAGAGGCGTCAGCGCCGCCCCGCACTCAAACACCAGATCCGGCGCGGCGGGGGTCAGCAGGCTGATGTAGGCCGGGTTCACTCCCAGCTCGCCCGTGAGCCAGTCGGCCACCGGCGCGGTCACCGCGAAGCAGGTGTCCGGCCCCGCGGCCTTCCGCAGATCGTCGGGAGAAAAATGGTCGGAATGGCTGTGGGTCACCACGATCAGATCCGCGTCGTGGGGGGCCTTTTCCAGCTGGAAGGGGTCCACATACACCACCGGCCCGCCGGGCACGCGAAAGCGCACCATGCCATGGCGCACAAGATCCACACAGGCGAGGGCATCCATCATAAAAACTCCTTTCGGGGCGGTTGGCCTTGTAAGACGGCCCGTTTTGGATTATAATAAAACAGTATCCACCCTTCGCCGCGCCCCTGGCCGGCGGCGGGCGGTCCGCATGACTTTATTGTAACACGGCGCGCGGGTTTGTCAAAGCCGGCCGCCGTACGGAGGTAGACTATGAAGCGCAAGACCCGTTTGTGCGCGCTGGCGCTGGCTCTGGTGATGGCGTTCACCCTGCTGCCCGGCTGCGGCTCCAGCGAGGAAGAGCCCGAGACCACCACCAAAAACGAGGCCCAGCCCGGCGGCAGCATCACCTGGCCGGAGGAAGGTCTGGATACGTCCGCCACCCTGGCCTCCACCATCGTGGGCGATACCCTCTACATGGTGTTCAACGGCGTGCAGGCCCGCACCAGCGGCTACTTTACCCCCGCGGGCGATACCATCACCATCACCAGCAGCGCCACCACCACCAGTGAGACCCGCTTTGCCTACCGTGTGACCCTTTGGAAGGAGACCTACGGCGGCCGCGAATATGTGGACGGCGGCACCATGTACTTCACCGCCGACGGCGAGTGCCGCACCGGCACCTTCACCGGCCTGGAGGCGGGCGCCCGCTACAAGATCGGCCTTGCCTACGACGGCGGCAGCCACTACATGAGCGGCGGTTTGACCATCGCCGGCCTTGCCCAGGCGGATGCGTTGGAAGACGAGGACACCTCGGCGGCGTAAATCACAAAATCGAAACGGCCCGGAGCCTGCATCTGCGCAGGCCCCGGGCCGCTTTCTGTTTATTCCGCGCCGGCAATGTCCCGGATGACCTTGCCCGCCAGAATGAGGCCGGCGGCGCCGGGCACAAAGCTCACGCTGCCGGGGGTCTGGCGCCGGGGCGCGCCGGAACGCTCCGGGCCGGGGCCCTCCTCCGCCGGGCCCGCCGCGAGGGCGCGGGGCGGCTCGGGGGAGTAGACCACCGGCACGTTCTTAAGGCCCCGGGCGCGGCACTCCCGCCGCATCACCCGGGCCAGCGGGCAGCCCTCGGTCTTTTCCAGCACCGACAGGCGCAGCAGTTCCGGGTGCAGCTTGTTGCCGGTGCCCATGCAGCTGATCACCGGCACCCCCGCCGCCCGGGCCCGGGCGATGATCTCCAGCTTGGCGGTCACGGTGTCCACCGCGTCCACCACATAGTCCGCGCCGTCCAGCGGCACCTGGTCCGCCGTTTCGGGGGTGTAGAACACCGCTTTTTCCACCACCTTGCAGGCGGGGTTGATAGCCCGCACCCGCGCCGCGGCGGCCTCGGTCTTCAAGCAGCCCACGTTGGAGGTGAGGGCGATGATCTGGCGGTTCAGATTGCTCTCGGCCACCCGGTCGTCGTCCACCAGGGTCAGCGCGCCCACCCCGGCCCGGGCCAGCGCCTCGGCCACATAGCCGCCCACGCCCCCAAGGCCAAACAGGACCACATGGGCGCGGCGCAGTTTTTCCACTCCCGCCTCGCCCAGCAGCATGGCGGTGCGGCTCTCAAAGGCAGTGGACATAAGAAACCTCCTTGGTCGAAAGAATGAAAAGGCCGTGCGCGGGTGCTCCGCGCACGGCGCCGTAGTTTGAATGGCTCAGCGCTGGAAGGTGATTGCCAGCGTGGTGTCCCACTTTTCGGCGGGGGCCAGGGCGGCGGCGCAGGGCTTGTCGGCCCAGTCGCCGGTGGCGTCCGCCTTGTCCTGCAGGCTGCGCCAGGGCTCCACGCAGAGGAAGTGGAGCTTGGGGTCGCCCACGGAGCTCCAGATCAGCGTGTAGGGATAGCCCTCGATGTCAAAGCTGATGCGCCGGCCGGTGTCCTTTTCCACCAGGCACAGGGTCTTGGCGGAAAGCCCGCCCATGCAGATGGAATCGTTGTCGAACATGCGGTCGTCCATGGGGATGACCGCGCTGTTCTCCATCATCGGATGGGTGCCGCCGGTGAGATAGCCGGCCTCCACTTCCTGCACGATGGGGGTCTGAGGCGTGTCAAAGCGCAGTTCGTAGTCCTCGGTGGTGTGTTTGTCGTCAAAGGGCAGGTTGAAGCCGGGGTGATAGCCGATGCCGAAGCGCAGCTCCTTCGCGCCGGAGTTGGTCACCGCCAGGGTGTGGCGCAGGGTGCGGCCCTCCAGGGCGTAGGTGCTCTCCAGCACAAAGTCGAAGGGGAACAGCGCCAGGGTCTCGGCGCTGCTGGCAAGGCGGAAGCGCAGCGCCGTGCCGTCGCAGCCCAGAAACTCGTGTTCCAGGTCCCGGGCAAAGCCGTGCTGGCCGCCGGCGTACTGTTTGCCCTCCACCGTGAAGCTGCCGTTCACCAGTTTGCCGCAGTAGGGGAAGAGGATGGGCGCGCGCCGGGGCCACACCGCCGGGTCCCCCTGCCACAGCATCTCCGCGCCGGTGGCCTTGTCCACCACGCTGGCCAGCTCCGCGCCGAGGCTTTCCACCTCCACGCGCAAAAATTCATTTTCCACAGTATAACGCATTTTCTTCGGCTCCTTTCAATGGGAAGGCTCTGTTGCAATCAGTATAATACACTTTGCCCCAAAAGCCAAGAGGAACGGCCCGCCGCGCCGGTGAATAAGGTAGGTCAGCCGCCCTTCCATCTTGACGAAAAGGAGCATCAGCCTATGTGTAACGGGACCCTGCGGGTGCAGACCTACGCGGCGCGGGAAAGCGCGCCGGTGACCAATGTGCGCATCCGCCTGCGCAACGCCGACCAGCCGTCGGCACAGGAAATGGAATTCTTCACCGACGACGAGGGCAACGCCCTGGATCTGGAGCTGCCCGCGCCGCCCGCCTCTCTCTCGCTGGACGAGAACGCCACCCAGCGGCCCTACAGTGTGTGGGATCTGACGGCGGACAAGGAGGGCTATCAGACCCTGACGCTGAACGGCCTGCAGCTGTTCGCGGGGCAGGTGACGCTGGCCGAGCTGGAACTGCGCCCCATGCAGCGGCTGGGCGCGCCCGCACCCCTGCCGGACACCTTCGACGTGCCGCCCCACCACCTTTACAGCCCCGGCAGCGAGGCCTCCAGCAGCGCGCCGGTGCAGCTGTGCGAGCCGCGGGTGCTCACGGTGCCCATCATCCCCGAGACCATCACCGTCCATCTGGGCAAGCCGGCGGTCAGCGCCCGCAACGTGACGGTGAGTTTCCGCAAGTACATCGCCAACGTGGCCTCCAGCGAGGTGTATCCCACCTGGCCGGAGCAGGCGCTGCGGGCCAACATCCACGCCCAGATCAGCCTTGCGCTCAACCGCATCTTCACCGAGTGGTACCCCAGCAAGGGCTACAACTTCAACATCACCAACTCCACCAGCTACGACCAGTACTACGTCCACGGGCGGGAGATCTTCGAGCCCATGGAGCGCATCACCGACGACATCTTCAACACCTATGTGCGCCGTCAGGGCACGGTGGAGCCCTACTACACCGAGTACTGCGACGGCAAGACCGTCAGCTGCCCGGGCATGAAGCAGTGGGGCACCGTGGATCGGGCCAACGAGGGCAAGAACGCCCTGCAGATCCTGCGCTACTACTACGGCAACGACATCGAGATCGTGCGCACCAACAACATCCAGGGCATCCCCCAGAGCTATCCGGGCACGGCTCTGCGCCGGGGCGACACCGGCGAGGCGGTGCGCATCATCCAGCGCCAGCTCACCCGCATCGCCAAGAACTACCCCGCCTTCGGAAACCCCGGCACCGACGGCGTGTTCGGCGCGGCCACCGAGGCGTCGGTGAAGGCCTTCCAGAAACACTTCAACCTCACCGCCGACGGCGTGGTGGGCCGTTCCACCTGGTATAAGATCAGCTACATCTACGTCAGCGTAAAGAAGCTGGCGGAGCTGACCAGCGAGGGCGAAAAACCCACCGGCAGCCAGGACACCATCACCGGCAGCGGCTACCCCGGCACCCCGCTGCGCCGGGGCGACAGGGGCGCCAGCGTGGAGCAGGTGCAGTTCTGGCTGCAGCAGCTGGCGGAGTTCGACCCGAACCTGCGCGATCTGGCGGTGGACGGCATCTTCGGCGCCGGCACCGAGGCGGCGGTGAAGGCTTTCCAGACGGAGAACGGACTGACTGCCGACGGCGTGGTGGGCCGCATGACCTGGGACGCCATCTGGGACCAGTACCAGAGCCTGGAGAGCGACATCAACCAGTCGGACAACGGCTATCCCGGCAGCCCGCTGCGGGTGGGCAGCCGGGGCGACGCGGTGCGAAAGGTGCAGTTCTGGCTGCGCATCGCCGCCACCAACTTCTCCTCCATCCCCAGCCCGGCGGTGGACGGCATCTTCGGCTCCGGCACGGAAGCGGCGGTGAAAGCCTTCCAGCGCCAGTTCGGCCTCACCGCCGACGGCGTGGTGGGCCCCGCCACCTGGCAGAAGCTCTACGAGATCTACGCCGACGTCACCAACGAGCTGCTGGACCCGAACCAGCGCCCGGGCACCTATCCCGGCACGGCGCTGCGGGTGGGCAGCACCGGCCGCGCGGTGCGGGAGGCTCAGTTCTATCTTGTGCTGATGAGCGCCTATTACCCGTCCGTTCCCCGCATCAACATCGACGGCGAGTTCGGCCCCGCCACCGAAACGGCGGTGAAGGCCTTCCAGAAGCTGTTCGGCCTTACCCAGGACGGCGTCATCGGCCGGGCCACCTGGGATAAACTCTACCAGCAGAGCCAGGTCCTTCGCACCAGCGACGGCCTGGTGCGCGCCTACCGGCTGCTGCCCTGGCCGGGCCTGACCCTCGCCCAGGGCGCGCAGGGCGTGGATGTGGCCTGGCTGCAGTTCCTGCTGGAGTACATCGCCTATTTTTACGACGAGGTCCAGGCCCCGGACGGCATCGACGGCATCTTCGGCTCCTCCACCAAGGCCTCCCTGGAGAGCTTCCAGCGGGAGTTCGGCTTGCCGGTGACCGGCACGGCGGACGAGGCCGCCTGGGACGCCCTCACCGCCACGTTCCTCAGCCTTGCGGCGGCGGGCAGCGAACAGATCGCGGAGGCCGCCGGCCCGGAGTATCCCGGCTATGTGATGCAGTTGGGCAGCGCGGGCGACGCGGTGATGCAGCTGCAGATTTTGATGAACGAGGTAGCGATGCTTTACTGCACGGCGGAATTCGTGCCGGTGGACGGCGTGTTCGGCGAATCCACCGAGCAGGCGGTGCGCCTGTTCCAGGAAGGCTTGGGCCTGCCGGTCTCCGGCGTGGTGGACCGCGAGACCTGGCAGCGCATTTATGAACTGCTCAACCAGCCCATCCCCGGCGTTTGCGAAAGCTGCGCTGAGTAACGAAAGGAGAGAATCACGATGCCCAAAGTATTTGTTTATGATGCGTTCAACAACCGGATGATGACCTACAACCTCAACGAGAGCGATTCCATGCCCTTTTCCACCGGCACCACCCTGCGGGTGCGGGAGTTCCGGGGCAGCTCCTCCAGCCCCACCCTGTGGACCACCACCGCCGCCATGGAAGCCTGGAACCTCACCCGCCGCAGCTACGGCAAGGGCATCCATGTGGGCTATGCCTTCAAGCGCATCTGGGAGGGCGGCCACGGCACTGCCAGCCAGCACTACGCCGGCGTGGCCTTCGACGTGGGCCAGGGCCAGGGTTCCACCGCCCGCAACGCCATCTGGAAGGCGGCCAAGAACACCGGCGCCTGGGGCTATGTGGAGCCCCAGAGCATGACCCCCACCTGGGTCCACTTCGACCGCCGCTACGGCAAGCCCGCCTGCTCCGGCACCACCTCCGGCTATCCCACCCTGCGCCGGGGCGCCGTGAGCACCTACGTGCTGGTGTTGCAGGACGCGCTGAACGCCCTGGGCTACTCCACCCGCACGCTGGACGGCAAGTTCGGCCCCAACACCGAGAGCGCCCTGCGCGGCTTCCAGCGCGCGGTGGGCCTTTCGGTGGACGGCATCTGCGGCTGCAACACCTGGAAGAAGCTCACCGCCGCGGTGGTGGGCATCGGCCGCACCCGCACCGTCATCGACTGAAACAATAAAAGCCCCCGGGGCAGCGGTCAGGCTGCCCCGGGGGCTTTTCACAGTGTCAGGCGTTGAAAACGTATTTGTCCAGCCGGTCAAAGGCCTCCTGCACCCGGGAGAGGGGCAGGGCCAGATTCATCCGCAGGTGGCAGGGCCCGTGGAAGGCACGGCCGTCCTGCACCGCCACGCCCACATCCCAGCAGGCTTTTTCCACCTCGTCGATGGTCTTGCCGTGGGCTTTGCACCATTCGGTGCAGTCCGCGAACAGCATGTAGGTGCCCTGGGGCCGGGCCACTTTCACCCCGGGGAAGTGGTCTTTGATGTAGCGGCAGGCGTAGTCCACGTTTTCGGTCAGCACCCGGCGCAGTTGCTCCAGCCATTCCTGGCCCTCGGGCCGGTAGGCGGCGATGAGGGCGTGCATGCTCAGCACGTTCATCTCGTTGTAGTGGCTCAGGCTGGCTTCCTTCTCCACCCGGTCCCGTAGGCGCTTGTTGTAGATGATGTGGTAGCTGCCCACCAGACCTGCCAGGTTGAAGGTCTTGCTGGGGGCGTACATCGCCACCGTGTTCTGCCGCGCCCACTGGCTCACCGACTGGGTGGGGATGTGCTTGCCGCCCTCCAGAATGATGTCGCTCCAGATCTCGTCGGAGATCACGGTCACGTCGTACTTTTCAAACAGGGCCATGGCCCGCTCCAGCTCCCAACGCTCCCACACCCGGCCGCAGGGATTGTGGGGCGAGCAGAAAACGGCGGCGTGGATGTTTTGGGTGCGCAGTTTTTCTTCCATGTCCTCAAAGTCCATGCGCCACACGCCGGCCTCGTCCTGTTTCATGGGGCTGAGCACCATGTCGTAGCCGTTGTTGGAGAGGGCCGAGGTGAAGCCCACATAGGTGGGGGAGTGGAGCAGTACTTTGCCGCCCCGGGAGCAGACCACGTTCAGCGCGCTGACCACGCCGCCCAGCACGCCGTTGTGGTAGCCGATGCACTCCCGGGTCAGTCCGGTGACGCCGTTGCGCTGCTGCTGCCAGTTGATGATGGCGTTGAAGTAGTCGTCGGAGGGGTCAAAGTAGCCGTAAAGAGGGTGGCTTGCCCGTTCGGCAAGGGCCTGGGGCACGGTGGGCACGGTGGCGAAGTTCATGTCTGCCACCCACATGGGGATGGCGTCAAAGCCCTCCTTGGGGGCGGCGGGGGCGTGGCCCTTGCCGGAGCCCAGTTCGTCCACGGCAAGCGCGTCTTTGCCCCGCCGGTCGATGAGAGAAGTGAAGTCGTACTGCATATTCTCTGACATCCTTTCGCAAAAGATGGTCTTTGCTTTATTTTACTCCATTCCGGCGGTGCCTTCAATGCCGCGGCCGCGCGGAACAACGCTCGCTGCAGCTGCCACTGGCGGGAAGACGGGGAGGCGGCCGGTTCCAAGTTGCTTTCAGGGCGGCGTGGCCGGAACGGAAAGCGCGGCCCCTCTTGCGGTGCCCGGCTCGACCGTCGGCGGACGCTGCCGCCTCGGCCTTGCCGACCGCTGCGCCAAAAAATCCTCCCTGCATCCGCCGCAGGCGGCGGTCGGATTTTTTGCCCGCGCCTCCGGCGCTCGGGTTCAAATCCCGGCAGACAAAACGAAAAGCCCCGCACTTCCGTGCGGGGTTAAACAGGGGCCCCTCGAAAATTTGCGAAGCAAAGTTTCGAGGGGGAAAGAAGCCGCAGCAGAATGAGCGCGCGGTGATTTTTACAAAAAAATCGCCGCAAGCGATATACCGCTTGCGGCGACGTGGCGGAGAAGGAGGGATTTGAACCCTCGCGCCGGTTTCCCGACCTACGCCCTTAGCAGGGGCGCCTCTTCGACCTCTTGAGTACTTCTCCAGAGCAAAGTTTGTGAAAGGTGATTCAGTTGTGAATGGCGGAGAGGGTGGGATTCGAACCCACGGCCCTTGCGGGTCACCGGTTTTCAAGACCGGCTCCTTAAACCACTCGGACACCTCTCCATAGTGGCCGCCTTACGCGTTCAATGGCGCGCTACATATATTATCATACTTTGCCATGCCTGTCAAGGGATTTTGCAAGCCTTCTTATGAAAAAAGCGGGCGTTCAATGGTGAGCGCCCGCTTTGGAGAAAAACAATGTCGGTCAGGCCGCCCGCAGGCCGTCGGGTTTTCCGGCAAGCTGCAGGTTCGGCCGGCTGTGACGACGCGCCGGGCGGCGGGGCTGGCCCGCAGGCTGAGTGCCCAGGAGATAGAAACCGCGCGCAGCCGCAACGCACCCGGCCAACCCAAGAACCACGGGCAGAGAAAAGCCGCTTTCAATCAGCGCTCCGCCCAGCATCACAACGCCCAGCGCCGCAAAGATCGTCAGCATCAAGCAAACGGTTTCTTTCATGTCGATTCCCTCCATCACGCCGCACAGCGAGAAGTTCTGTCTCTGTGCCTTCATTCTATAACAACTTTCGGTTGTTGTCAAGCGAATATAACAACTTTTTTTACATTTTTCTTTACAAAAACATCTTACGGTTGTATAATAAAGCCATACAGGAAAGGAGCGTACTGCCCATGTTTCCAGAGCGTTTAAAGGAATTGAGAAAGCGCAGCGGCTTCAGCCAGAAGAGCCTGTCGGTGCAGCTGGGAGTGAGCCAGCAGGCGGTTGGCAAATGGGAGACCGGGCGTTCCTCGCCGGACCCCGAAACCCTGGGCCGCCTTGCGGCGCTGCTGGGCACCTCCAGCGACGATCTGCTGGGGCTGGCCGCTGTCCAGCCTGCGGCCGCCGCCCAGCGCTTCTTCGGCGGTTATGAAGAAAGCCCCATCCCGGTGGTGGGCACCGTGCGGGCCGGGTTCGGCGCGCTGGCATTTGAAGAAGACTACGGCGTGGAATACGCCCGTGTGAAAGACCCGTCCAGCTACTTTTATCTGGTGGTCAAAGGCGACAGCATGGAGCCCCGCATCAGCGACGGCGACCTGGCGCTGGTGCACCGTCAGCCCACGCTGGAAAACGGAGATTTGGGCGTGATGGTCTACGGCGACGAGGGCGAAGGCACCTTAAAGAAGTATGTTCTTCGGGGCAATGCGGTGGTGCTGCAGCCCTTCAACCCGGCCTACGAACCGCGGGTGCTGCGCGGCGAGGAGCTGGACAAGCTCTTCATCGCCGGCAAGGTGGTGGAGACGAAAGCCAAGTGGTGAGGTCCTCCCTACATCTGCATCTTACCAAACAAAAAGGCCGATAATCCGGCCTTTTAACGAAAGGGGTCCTTTTTGTGGCACAAACTCAGCTCTATCTCATCCGCCACGGCCAGACCGACTGGAATCTGCGCGCGGCTCTGCAGGGGCGCACCGACATCCCGTTGAACGAAACAGGCCGCCGTCAGGCGCAGGAGGCCCGGCAGCGGCTGGAAGGGGTGCGCTTTGACGCGGTGTATTCCAGCCCCCTAAGCCGTGCGATGGAAACGGCGGCCCTTGTCAGCGGCTGGCCGATGGAAAAGATCCGCGCCGATCAGCGCCTGATCGAGATCGCGTTCGGCCCCTATGAAGGAAAAGATACTCACACATTGGGCCCGGCGTTCGCGCCGTTTTTTGCCGACCCGGCGTCCTACCAGCCGCCGGAAGGCGGTGAAAGTCTGAACAGCGTGCTGGAGCGTACGGCGGATTTCCTCGCCTTCGCCGCCAGTCAGCATGAAGGCCAGACTCTTCTGGTGGCAGGGCACGGCGCGGCGCTCCACGCCATGCTTACAGTGGCGCTGGCAAATCCGCTGGAAAAGTTCTGGTCCGTCAGCCTGGACAACTGCCGTGTCGCGGTCCTTGCCCGGGAGACAGCAGCCCCCGGAGGCTGGCGCCTGACCGCCAACGACGGCGATGGGGCAGACGAGTATGCCAAAAAGTATCTCGGATGAGGGAAACACGGAAAACTTTTCGTCACGCAGCGAAAAAATCCTTGACAACCCCCGCATCCTATGATATATTTATGAAGCGCCCTCAAGAGAGGACGCTGATATCGCGGGATGGAGCAGCCTGGTAGCTCGTCGGGCTCATAACCCGAAGGTCGGTGGTTCAAATCCGCCTCCCGCAACCATATTGTCTTAACAAAATAGATATAAGACCGGAAAACCCCGTAAACACGCCGTTTACGGGGTTTTTTCGTGCCAAAAAATAGTGGCGATTTTGAAAGATATCTTTTGGGCTTTTCAGGCTTTGGGAAAGATATCTTTTGGGCTTTTCAGGCTTTGGGGAGGACTTGAACTAACGACTAACCGTTTTTGCACCTAATTCGACCAGTTTTAGAGACGTTTTTTCACTTTTTCGCCCGATGAAATTGTAAACAAATTATGAATTTTTCAAATAGTTGCTCGAAATCTGGCTTTTGAGCCGATGATGAGACAAAACTATCACTTTCCTCTAAAAATTTCATGTAGAAAAGAGCGCCCTATTTTTGTTTAGGATGCCGAAAATGCTATTTTCATATGATTTTAAGCGTCTGTATTGGAGCTATCCATACAGGCGCTTTTTTTATTTCCCGAAGACTTTAACAGACCTGGGCAGAAATACCTCTTTCCACCCAGGGGAAAGTGCGTCACTTTCTCGGCCTCCAGGGGGTGGAAGGCTGTCATCCCCCTCTCACACTCTCCCCCCAAGATATACTTACCTGCTGGGAAGAAGATATCAATGCCTACGGAATGCACTCTTCCAGTCCCAGCAATGCAAACATCAATGCCGAAACAGGAGTCATCGTCTTTCCCAGCCGGTGATTTCCTTGAACAAACGAACCAGAAGGAGGAACGAAATGTCGATCAAATTCAAAAATAGGGAACATGAGAAATTCTATGAGCAGTGCCTCGGCCGGACCGGCAGCCTTGATCCCTACCACAAGGCGTTTTTCTACACCATGGGCATCAGCGGCGAGACCAGGAAGCATATTGAGGACGTCTTCAACTTCCGGGAGGATGCCATCCGGCCGGAGGGCCTGAACAAAGGCTGGCAGACCAGCGGCAGCTGTTGCCTGACCCGCTTGGCGTTCAACCTCTGGAACGGGTGGAACGCGGATGGCTGCGCGACGCCTTACGATCTGTTCACCACTTCGGATGCAACCTACATGTTGGAAGCGGTTCGGCTTCGGTACCCGGAGTACTGCAAGGAACCCCAGGTCCCCAGTATGAGTCGGGCCAGATAAGATGGAGCGGGGTCGAAAGAAAAAACTCAGAAATAAAGGCAAATGCGAGAAAGGACTTGAGACCATGATCATGGGCATTGACCACGGGTACTACGCCATCAAAACCAGGCACTTCTCTTTCCCCGCTGGTGTGACGGTTTACGCCCACAAACCCTATACATTGAAAACACCCTTCAAATCGGCGGCAAGTACTATGTCTGCGGTACGGGCCGGCAACCGATCTTAAGGGACAAGACCATCAATGAAAATTACTACATTCTGACCTTGGCCGCCATTGCCATGGAACTCCGCTGTCGAGGACTTCCTGCGGAAAGCTCCGTGATCTTGGCTGCGGGACTCCCTCTGGCACGGTATGGACGAGATAAGAAGTCATTCACCGACTACCTGTTCCGCAATGGGCAGCCCGTGAACTTCCTCTTCGAAGGGGAACGCTACAAAATCAGGATCGAAAGTGTGAAGATGTTCCCCCAGGGCTATTCCGCCATTGCCCTTCATCCTGAGCTGGTGAAAGATGAACCCTCAGTACTGCTTATGGACATAGGTGGCTGGACAGTCGACCTCATGTGGCTGGATAATAATGTCCCTAATGCAGCCACCTGCCGTAGCCTTGAACTTGGCATGATCCGCTGCATGGATGAGATCCAGGAGCAGGTGCGGCGGGATACCGGCCTGTCCGTGACGGATGCTCAGGTAGAACGGATCCTTGCCGGAAAGCCCTGCAGCATGGATGAAGAAGCGCGAAAACTGATCCAGCGGCAGGGCCGACTTTACACTGAGCGACTCATTTCAGCGGCGATGGAAGCGGGGTTTGACCTGCGTACTCTGCCTGTAATCCTGATGGGCGGCGGCGCTGCTACCGTCATGCGCAACGTGGGCGAACGTGACGGCCTTTGTAACGCCCCGCGCCGCTGGCGGCCAAGGGCCGGCACGTGCACATCGTGGGCGACGCCGCCAAGGTGGGCAACCTGCGCACCGTCATCTGGCGCGCCTGGGACGTGGCCATGAAGCTGTGAGGGAGGAACGAACATGAAACTAACACAGGAACAGCAGGCCCTTTTGAACGGCGAAAAGGGCCAGACCATGGCCAAGGTGATGAAGACCCTGGTCATGTACGGCGAAATTTTCGGGGCCGAGAAGATGGTGCCCGTCACCAGCCGCTACAACCATCTGGTCACCTCCTTCGGCCTCAAGGCCCTGGGCCCGGTCTATGACCTGATGGACCAGATCATCGCCGCGGGGGCGGTGTCCGGCCAGAAGTTCTCGGCGGACCCCCGGCCCCTGGACCCCAAGGTGCCCGCGAACTTTTTGCAGAACCCGGTCTTCAAGAAGTTCATGTACAGCAAGCAGGACTTCTACGAGGGCCAGCTGAAGGCCCTGGGCCTGAAGGACGACGACGCCTTCAGCTGCGCCTGCTACCTGGACGAGCAGGGCAACCGCCCCGCCCAGGGCGAGGTGCTCAGCTGGGCCGAGAGCTCGGCGGTGGTCTACGCAAACTCGGTGCTGGGCGCGCGGTGCAACCGCAACTCCGGCATCATGGACCTGATGGGCTCCATCGCCGGCTTCGTGCCTTACTTCGGCCTGCTCGCCGACGAGGGCCGCAGGGCCTCCTGGGTGGTGAAGGTCCAGACCACCGAAAAGCCGGAGGCCCAGCTGCTGGGCTCCGCCATCGGCATGAAGGTGATGGAGGACGTGCCCTATGTGGTGGGTCTGGACCGCTGGCTGGGCAATGAGCTGGACGACTCCGCCTGCGCCTACCTGAAGGACTTCGGGTAGGCCACCGCATCCAACGGCGCGGTGGGCCTCTACCACATCGACGGCCTCACTCCCGAGGCAAAGCAGCAGGGCAAAGACCTCATCCTCCCCGGCGCGAAGGAGTACGTCATCGACGACGCGGAGCTGCGCCGGGTGAAGGAGAGCTACCCCCTGGTGTGGAAGAACCCCGACGCAAAGCCGAAGCTCTGCTTCGTGGGCTGCCCCCACCTGAGTTTGCAGCAGCTGAAGGACTGGACGGACGCGCTGGAAGAGGGCCTCAAGGCGGCGGGCCGCAAAAAGCTGGCCGTGCCCACTGTGTTCACCACCGCCCCCGGCGTGAAAAAGGCCTTTGAGGCCACCGGCTACGCCGCCCGCCTGGCGGCCACCGGAGCCATCCTCTCCTGCATCTGCCCGCTGATGTACATGAACAACCCCCTGTGCGGGCCCATGCCGGTCATCACCTGCTCCAACAAGCTGCGCACCTACACCACCGCCCGCTACTACACCGAGGCGGAAATTCTGGACATCATCACGAAAGGAGCGGCAGGCAAATGAAAGAATTCCACGGACGCGTGGTGGCTCCCGGCTGCGTGAGCGCACCCGCCCTCGTCTCCCACGGGGGGCTGAACACCCTGGCCTCCTTCCAGAAGGCTCTGCAGTTCGGCGACAAGACCGCAACCTGCGGCGACCAGAACAACCCCGACCTCTACGGCAAGCCCATGGCGGGCAAGGCCCTGTGCCCGCCCCAGACCATCGGCTCCACCACCGGCGGGCTGGTGCTCTACTGCGCCTGCTCCATGAACCGCCAGCCGGCCTGTTTGATGTTCTCCAACCCCATCGACTCGCTGGCCGCCGCCGGCTCGGTGCTGGCCGCCGTCTGGCTGGACAACGCCCAGATACCGGTCATCGACTGCCTGGGCGAGGAGTTTCTGGACTTCGTGCAGGACGGCATGACCATCACCGTGAAGGAAGACGGCACGGTGCAGGTGGACGGCCCCACCATCTGAACGGGGCGGAAACCGTTGTTTTGCCGGGAAGCGGCGCTCAAAATTTGGCGAACCGCCGAAAACCGCCGCCCTGGCCCGGGGGCGCCCGGCGGCCCTCTTGACAACCCAAAACGGGCAGGGTATAGTGGACCTTGCAGCACAGTGCATACGCAGAAAGGAGGCGGGCAGAATGACCGAAAAGCGTTTCAGTGGACATGCGAACTCTCTGAAAAGCCGGAACGGACTGTCCGCGCCTTCGACCTGCCCTGCGTGAGGGGCAGGCGTTTGCGGGATGAATGCAGCGTCTCCGGCCTTTGTGCCGGGGGCGTTTTTCTTTGGGAAAAGGGAGGGAACGGTTTGAAACGAACGAAACAGGCGCTCATCTGGCGCTTTTTGCGGCCGTATCTGTGGCTTTTCGCCCTCACGCTGGCGTTTTCCATGGGCAACACGGTGCTCTCTTCGCTCACGCCCCAGGTGGTGCGGGTGGCGGTGGACTCCATCCTGGGCGGGGAGCCGCTGCCCAAAATTGTAACGGCCCTTGCGCCCCAGGCCCTCCTGACGGCCGGGCCCATGACCCAGCTGCTGGCGGCGGCGGGTTTTCTGCTGGCGGTGGCGGTGCTGGCGGGCCTTTGCACCTACGGCAGCCGCATGGGCACGGCAAACGCCTCCGAGAACTTTGTCAAGTCCCTGCGGGACGAACTCTACCGCCACATCCAGCGCCTGCCCTACGCCTGGCATGTGCGCCACAGCACCGGCGAGATCATCCAGCGCTGCACCTCCGACGTGGAGGTGGTGCGCAACTTCGTCACCAACCAGCTGCTGGAGGTGTTCCGGGTTGTCTTTCTGATGGGCTTCTCGCTGGCGGTGATGCTGTCGATGAACGGAAAAATGACCCTCATCGCCGCGGGCTTTCTGCCGGTCATCCTGCTCTACTCGGTGCTTTTCTATTCGAAAATCGCGCGGCGCTTCTTGACGGCGGACGAGGCCGAGGGCGAACTGTCCGCCACGGTGCAGGAGAATCTGGCGGGCGTGCGGGTGGTGCGCGCCTTCGGCCGGGAGGCCTTTGAGGTGGAGCGCTTTGACAAAAAGAACGAGCGGTTCGCCTCGCTGTGGATCCGCCTGGGACGGCTGCTCAGCGCCTACTGGGGCGTGGGCGACTTCATCACCGGCCTGCAGATCCTCACCGTCATCTCGGTGGGCGTGGTGCAAACGGTGAACGGGGCCATCACCCTGGGCGAGTTTCTGGCCTTCGTGTCCTATAATCAGTCGCTGGTCTGGCCGGTGCGGGGCCTCGGGCGCATCCTCTCGGAGATGAGTAAGGCGGGCGTGTCCATCGAGCGGCTGGCCTACATTCTCGATTCCCAGCCGGAGCAGGAGCCGGCGAGCGCCCAGACCCCGCCCATGGACAGGGACATCGTGTTCGAGCACGTCTCCTTCGCCTACGGCGAGCAGTCAGTGCTGCGGGACGTGAGCTTCACCATCCCCGCCGGCAGGACCTTTGCGGTGCTGGGGGCCACGGGCAGCGGCAAATCCACCATGATGCACCTGCTGGACCGGCTCTACGACCTGCCACCGGGATGCGGGCGCATCACCGTGGGCGGTGTGGACATTCAGGACATCAGCCGCCCCTGGCTGCGGCGGAACATCGGCATCGTGCTGCAGGAGCCCTTCCTCTTCTCCCGCACCATCCGGGAGAACATCGCCGCCGTGCGCCCCGGCGCGCCGCTGGAGGAGGTGCGCCGCCACGCCGGCACGGCCCACGTGGACGAGGCCATCCTGGAATTTGCCGACGGCTACGACACCGTGGTGGGCGAGCGGGGCGTGACCCTCTCGGGCGGGCAGAAGCAGCGGGTGGCCATCGCGCGCACCCTGATGCAGGACGCGCCCATCCTCGTTTTTGACGACTCCCTCTCCGCCGTGGACGCGGAGACGGACGCGCAGATTCGCGCCTCGCTCCATCAGGCCAAGGGTGCGGCCACGGTCATCCTCATCTCCCACCGCATCACCACCCTCATGCAGGCCGACCTCATCCTCGTGCTGCAAGAGGGCCGGGTGGCGGAGCTGGGCAGCCACGAGGAGCTGATGGCGAAAAACGGCCTTTACCGCGAAATTTACGACCTGCAGATGACCGGGGAGGACCGGGACCTTCTGTTTTCAGAGGAAGGAGGGGAGAGCCATGGGGTTTGACGAACAGGAATACACAAAATCCTTCGACATCCGCTCCTGGAAAAAGCTGCTGCCCTTTCTGCGGCCCTACCGGGGCCTGGTGGCCGTGGTGCTGGTGCTGAACGTTTTCTGCGCCGTCATCGACATCGCCCTGCCGCTGTTCCAGCGGTACGCCATCGACGAATTCATCGAGACGGGGGATGTGTCCGGCCTGCCGGGCTTCGCCCTTTTCTACGGCTGCGTCATCGGCCTGCAGGCGCTGGCGGTCATCCTCTTCACCCGGCGGTCCATGCGCATCGAGATGCAGCTGGGCCGCGACATGAAGCGCGCCTGCTTCGTGCACCTGCAGACCCTCTCCCTCTCTTATTATAATGTCACCCCCGTGGGCTATCTGCTCTCCCGCATCATGAGCGACACCAACCGCATCGCCGCCATCATCGCCTGGAACATGGTGGACGTTCTGTGGGCCGTGTTCTACGTGTTGGGCGTGTTCGCCATCATGTTCGCGCTGGACCCCGGCCTTGCGGCGGCGGTCATCCTCATCGTGCCGGTGATGGCGCTGCTCACCGCCTGGTTCCAGGACCGCATCCTGCGCTGGAACCGCCGGGTGCGCAAGATGAACTCCCGCATCACCAGCGCCTACAACGAGGGCATCATGGGCGCGCGCACCTCCAAGACCCTGGTCATCGAGGAGCAGAACAGCCGCGAGTTCGAGGCGGTCACCCAGGACATGCGCCTGTCGTCGGTGCGGGCGGCGCGGCTCTCGGCGGTCTACATCCCGCTGGTGATGTTTTTCAGCTCGCTGACCACGGCCATCGTGCTGGCCCGGGGCGGCGCGCTGGCGCTGGAGCATCTGATGCTCATCGGAACGCTGTCGGCTTTCACCTCTTATGCGGTGGGCATCTTTGAGCCCATCCAGCAGATCGCCCGCAACATCGCGGACATCCTCTCGCTGCAGGCGAACATCGAGCGGGTGATGGGCCTGCTGGAGCAGCAGCCCCTCATCACCGACACGCCCGAAGTCATCGAGAAATACGGCACCGTTTTCGAGCCGAAGCGGGAGAACTGGGAACCCATCCGCGGCGACATCGAGTTCCGGGACGTTTCCTTCCGCTACCCAGACGGCAGCGAGGACGTTCTGTCTCACTTCAACCTGAAGATACCCGCCGGGTCCACCATTGCCATCGTGGGCGAGACGGGCGCGGGCAAAAGCACGCTGGTCAACCTTGCCTGCCGTTTCTTCGAGCCCACCTCCGGCCAGGTGCTCATCGACGGAAAGGACTACCGCGAGCGCAGCCAGCTCTGGCTGCACAGCAGCATCGGCTATGTGCTGCAAAGCCCGCACCTGTTCTCCGGCACGGTGATGGAAAACATCCGCTACGGCCGCCTGGACGCCAGCGACGAGGAGGTCGTCGCGGCGGCAAAGGCCGTCTCGGCAGACCAGGTGGCCATGAAGCTGGAAAAGGGCTATGCCAGCGACGTGGGCGAGGGCGGCGACCGCCTTTCCACCGGCGAAAAGCAGCTCATCTCCTTTGCCCGGGCCGTGCTGGCGGACCCGCGCATCTTCGTCCTGGACGAGGCCACCAGTTCCATCGACACTAAAACCGAGCGCCTCATCCAGGAGGCGACGGAGTTCCTTCTCAAAGGCCGCACCTCCTTTTTGATCGCCCATCGCCTGTCCACCATCCGCCGCGCCGACCTCATCCTGGTGGTGCGGGACGGCGCCATTGTGGAACAGGGCACCCACGACGAGCTCATCCGCAAAAAAGGCTATTACCGCGACCTCTACCGCCGGCAGTTCGAGCAGGAGCAGATGCAAAGAATGTGAGGTTTTTTCAATGTGCAAAGGAATGAAATACATCACACTCAACAACGGCGCGCCCATGCCCATGGTGGGTCTGGGCACCTGGCAGCTGCGGGGCCAGGCGGGGGAGCGGGCCATTCTGGACGCGCTGGAACTGGGCTACCGTCTGCTGGACACCGCCCGCATGTATGAGAACGAGGACATCGTGGGCAGCGCCGTGAAAAAGAGCGGCCTGCCCCGGCGGGAAGTCTTCATCACCACCAAGCTGTTCACCCCCAGCGCCGGCTACCGAAAGGCGAAGGAGGACATCGCCCGCTCGCTGGAGGCGCTGCAGACCGACTACATCGACCTTTTGCTCATCCACGAGCCCTACGAGGCCGCGCCGGAGATGTATCTGGCGATGGAGGAGGCCTGCGCGGCGGGGCTGGTGCGGGCGGTGGGCCTTTCCAACTTCAGCGGGGAGGAGTATCTGGGCTTTCTCAAACACTGCCGGGTCACGCCGGCGGTGGACCAGGTGGAGTCCCATGTGTATCACCCGCAGCTGGCGCTGAAAAAGCTGCTGGAGAAAAAGGGCACGCGGATGCAGGCCTGGGCCTCCTTCACCGAGGGGCGGCGGAACATCTTTGCCGAGCCGGTGCTGGCCGAGGCGGGCCGCCGTCACGGCAAGACCGCCGCCCAGACGGCCCTGCGCTATCTGGTGGAGAACGGCATCCCGGTGCTGCCCAAGTCTGCCCATCGGGAGCGGCTGCGGGAGAACCTGGACATTTTCGACTTTTCCCTCACCGACGAAGAGCGTCGCGCCATCGCCGCCCTGGACGAGGGGCGCTCCCTGTTCGGCTGGTTTTGAATCAAAGCAAAAAAGCAGGCCCCGGAGCCATCGGCTCCGGGGCCTGCCTGTTTTTTCAGTTTTCCGCCAGGGCGGCGAGGGTGTCGCCGGCGATGCGGTACACCGTCCAGTCGGACATGGGCTCTGCGCCCAGCGAGAGATAGAAGTCGATGCTGGGCCGGTTCCAGTCCAGGCACCACCATTCCAGTCGCCCGCAGCCCCGCTCCACGGCGATTTGCGCCAGCTTTTTTAGGATGGCTTTGCCGTAGCCCTGGCCCCGGTATTCCGGCTTCACATACAGGTCCTCGAGATAAAGCCCCGCCCGGCCCAGGAAGGTGGAGAAGTTGTGGAAGAAGAGGGCGAAGCCCGCCTCCGTGCCATCGGCCATCACAAAGATGACCTCCGCCTTCTGCTTGTCGAAAAGCCATTCCTCCAGCGTGGCCTCGTCGGCCACCACCTCGTCCAGCATCTTTTCGTAGTCGGCAAGCTCCTTGATGAATTGCAGGATGAGGGGCGTGTCCTCCCGCCGTGCATACCGAAAATCAGGCGCGCTGTTCATGCTCGCTGTCCTCCCTTGTTTTGTTCAATGCCCGAACACCGCCGCGTACAGCGCGTCCTGCTGGGGCAGATGGGTCACATAGCCCACCGGCACTTTGCCGCCGGTGGCCTCGATGACGCGGCGGGCCCCCTCTTCGCCAAAGGCGCCGCACAGTTCGACGCACTCCACCCCCGCCGCGCAGAGCTCCCGCGCGGCCTCGCAGGCCTGGTCCAGGTCCGCAACGCCCACCATGCGGGCGCTGCCGCCGTGGATGGCCGCCCGGTCCTGCCGGGGGTCGAAGTCTCCCATGATGATGAATGCAAAGGTCATCCCGTCACCTCCCGCGGCTTAGCCGCCGCTCACCACCGGGCGCTCCGGCTGTGCCAGCGCCTGGTCTTTGTTTTCCCAATAGCGCAAAAAGCGCCCCGCGCCCCGGCGGGGGCCCGCCTGCTCTGCCGCGGGGGCCCACTTCGCGAAGAAGGCCGCGGCCTCCTCCCCGGCGCGGCGGTTCCGCTCCTCCCCGGCGGGCAGTGCCAGCCACTTCTCTTCCAGAGCGTTCCGTTCGGCGTAAAACTCCGGCGGCGGGGTGCGGCCCACCCAGGCGCGGGCAAAGGCTTCCCGCTGCCGCCACCAGCGGGCGGCCTCCTCCGCCCGGCCCGCGGCGAACACCGGGGCCTGAGGCTCGGCCCCGAATTCCCAGGGCACAAAGAGGGAGAGGCAGGGGGTGGAGCTGCCGGTGAGCCAGAGGGTGACGCGCTCGCCCAGTTCCACCACCATGGACGAGGTGGTGTGGTCGCCCACAAGGCCCCCGGCGTGCATGCAGACGCTGGCCACGTCGCCCTTGGTCAGCGGGGAAGAACCCGCCCGGTGGGTGCGCAGTGCGGCCATCATGTCCGCCGCGCTTTCGGCTTTCGCGGCCAGGGGCGCGGTCTGGGCAAGGCGCTGCTTCGAGCCGGAAAAATGGGAGTAGACCGGCTCGCGGAAGCGCCCGGCAAAATCGAAGGGCGCTCCGGTGCTGTATTCATCCCTCTCCGCACCGATGGAAAGACGGTTGGAGATGCTGCCCGCACTCACCTTGCGGCGAACCCACTTTTTGCCCGCTGTCTCCACCAGCCAGACCTCCCGGCGGTCCAGGATGAGGAAGGCGTTGTCGTAGAAAAAGCTGTGGTCATAGCCGCAGTCGCCTCCCTGGCCGTACTGCTCCAGCAGCCGGGGGATGAGCTCGGCCGCCTGCCCGGCGCTGGCCGAGCGCTCCAGTGCAAGGCGCACCAGGTCCATGCCGGTGAGGCCGGCGGAGGCGTAGCGGCCCTTGGTGAACACCGCCTCGTTGCCGATGCACACCCCGTGCTCGTTCACGCCCATCTCCGCGCCCCACATCCAGGCGGGGCGGCTGAGCAGGGTGGCGTAGGTGTGGGGCGCCTGCTCAATGGTCAGGTAAGTGGCCCGCAGCTCCTTTTCCCGGTGGTCCCGGGCAGGCCGGTATTCGATGACCTGGGGTTCGTTGGGGCTGCGGTCGCTGTTTTTGGCAAACAGAGCCAGCCCCTCGTTCACCACCCGGCCCAGGGTATCGCACATGAACGGTCCCTCCCTTGCGCCGCGCGGTTGGCGGCGGCGCATATTTTTCCTTCATTATACGCTTTGCGGCGCAAGGGGGCAAGGCCCTGCCGCCCGCGCAAAAAAGGCCGCAAACCCGCTCCGGCAGATGGTTTGCGGCCCGTTTGGCCAGCGCTTTCAAAACGGACGAAATGACCTTTTTTGTATTTTTTTGTAAAAACCTGCGATTTCCCGTTGACTTTACCGAGTTAAATTGATAAAATACAAACATGATTGCACGATGTTGTGTAATTGATTGCTTTCTTGCGAGGCAAAAATTCAATAGAGAGGGGAATCATCATGAAAAAGAAAGTGTTATCAATGCTGATGGCCGCGGTCATGGCGCTGAGCCTGGCGGCCTGCGGCGGCGGCACGACCGGCTCCGGCACGGCCAGCACCGGCGCGTCCGAAGCGGGCGGGGAGAAGGTGCTGCTGGTCGGCCTTGGCGGCGACCCCACCAGCTTCAACCCGGACGCCAACACCGACGACTATGCCTATCACGTGGCCTGCAACCTCTACAGCGGCCTGCTGACGCTGAACAACAACGAAGAGATCATCCCCGATCTGGCCGAGAGCTGGGAGATCTCGGAGGACAACCTCACCTACACCTTCCACCTGCGCCAGGGCGTGAAGTGGCACGACGGCGAGCCCTTCACCTCCGCGGACGTGAAGTTCACCTACGAAAAGATCATTGAGGAGAACGGCTATCTGGCCGGCGATCTGGCCGTGGTGGACACCATGGAGTGCCCCGATGACAACACCTTCGTCATCACCCTGAAGAAGCCCAGCGCGCCCTTCCTGTCCAGCCTGGCATGGTACAACAACAGCATCCTGCCCCAGCACCTGTTCGACACCGACGAGGATTGGACCACCTGCGCCGCCGCCACCACCGCGCCCGTGGGCACCGGCCCCTTCAAGTTCGTCAGCGAGCAGAGCGGCGTGAGCATCACCCTGGAGAAGAACCCCGACTACTTCGGCGGCGAGCCCTCCATCGACAAGGTCATCTACGTCATCAGCACCGACACCGACACCGCCTATCAGGCATTCATGAACGGTGAGCTGGACTATCTGACCGACGTGCCCGCCTCCAGCGTGGCCGCCCTGGAAGCCGACTCCAACTACAAGGTGGGCTGCCTGTCCGCCGGCCGCCGCTTCCAGCTGTGCTTCAACATGAACGGCGAGTACACCTCTGACCTGGCGGTGCGTCAGGCCGTGGCCAAGGCTCTGGACCGGGAGGAGATCTCCACCAAGGGCACCAACGGCCTGCAGGCTCCCGCCTACGGCTTCTATCCGCCCTTCCTTGACTGGGCCTACAACGCCGACGCCGACATCGGCGAGCAGGATGTGGAGGGCGCCATCCAGCTGCTGGAGGACGCCGGCTACACCAAGGACGCCGACGGCTACTACCTGCACCTGTCCTTCCTGGTGTTCACCGGCGGCACCTACGCCGACTGCGCCAAGGTCATCAAGAGCCAGCTGGCTGCCATCGGCATCGACGCCACCATCGAGGAGCTGGAAGAAGGCGCCTGGGTGGAGAAGGTCTTTGCCGGCAACTATGACATGTGCATGATGGCCGGCTTCCAGGGCCCCGACCCCGACAACATGACCAACCGCGTGGGCACCGGCGGCGGCCTGAACGTCTCCTTCTACTCCAACACCGAAGTGGACGACCTGCTGGCCAAGGCCCGTGTCATCACCGACGAGACCCAGCGCGGCGAGTACTACAAGGAAGTGCAGACCATCCTCAGCCAGGATCTGCCCATCCTGCCCCTGGTGGAGTACGCCGGCTACTACGCCTGCCCCTCCTACATCTCGGGCCTGCCCTACATCGACACCGATGTGGATGACATCAACGCCTACAACTTCAGCAAGGTGACCATCAACAAGTAAGTGTAAACCGAAAGGGAGCACAAAGGCCGGAGCGCCGTTTCACACGGCGCTCCGGCTCATATGCTCCCTTTTTCACAAGGGGAAAAGCCATGGGAAAATATTTCATCAAGCGCATCTTCACCGCGCTCATCGTGGTGCTGGTGGTGGTGGGCCTGAACTTCGTCATCATCCGGCTGGCGCCGGGCGACCCCGCCACCATCATGGCGGGCTTCGATAACCCCAGCGAGGAGTTCAAGGCGGCCATCACCGCCAAATACAACCTGGACAAGCCCATCCCGGTGCAGTTCATCACCTACCTGAGCCGCCTGGTGCGGGGCGACTTGGGCGAGTCTTACTACAACAACGCCTCGGTGGTGTCCCTCATCGGCGAGCGCTTCGGCGCGTCGCTGCTGCTGTCGGGCACCAGCGCGGTGCTGGCCTTTGTGCTGGGCACCTCCCTGGGCCTTGTGGCCGGCCAGCGCACCGGCGGCAACGCCGACCGCACCTTCTCCACCGGGGCCTACATCTGCAACTCCATGCCCTCCTTCTGGCTGGGCATGATGCTCATTCTGGTGTTCGCCTCCAAGCTGGGCTGGCTGCCCACCCAGGGCATGTATGACATGCGCCTTGGCGCCACCGGCTTTGCCCGGGTGGTGGACGTGGCCCGGCACATGGTGCTGCCGGTGGCCACCCTCACCCTCATCCAGATCCCGGCCTACTTCCGCATCACCAAGTCCTCGGTGTGCCAGGTGCTCACCGACGACTACATCACCACCTTCCGCATCACCGGCATGAGCGAGGGCAAAATTTTCCGCAAATATGTGCTCAAGAACGCCATCCTGCCGGTGGTCACCGTGTTCGGCATCAACCTGGCCTATGTGGTGTCCGGCTCCACCCTGGTGGAGACGGTGTTCTCCTGGCCGGGCATCGGCATCATGATGTTCAACGCCATCAGCAACCGCGATTACAACGTGCTCATGGGCGTTTACATCATCCTGGCGGTGTCGGTGGCGGCGGTGATGATCCTGGTGGACCTGGTCTACGCCAAGCTGGACCCCCGGATCCACTACGAATGAGGTGCGCGCCATGAAAAAGAAAAACTTTCTCACCATTTTTGCCGGCTATGTGCGCATCAGCCCCAAGCTTTTGTGGGGTCTGGTGTTCTTCGCGGTCATCCTGCTGCTGGCGGTGCTGGCCCCGGTGCTTTCGCCCTATGACCCCTATTACCTCAGCGACGACCTTCTGGTGGCCCCCCTCACCGGCGGCCACCTGCTGGGCACCACCTACATGGGCGAGGACGTGCTGAGCATGATCCTCTACGGCGGGCGCACCTCGCTGAAGATCGGCATCATCGCGGCGGCCCTGTCCGGGGCCATCGGCGTGGTGCTGGGTGCGCTGGCGGGCTTCTTCGGCGGCATTGCCGACAAGCTGCTCACCGAGGTCACCAACATCTTTTTGATGATCCCGTCCTTCTTCCTCATCCTCATCGTGGTGGCCATGTTCGGCAGCAGCATGTTCAACGTCATGGTCATTATCGCCCTCACCAGCTGGCCCAGCAACGCCCGCATGATGCGCGCCCAGGTCATGTCGCTGAAAGAGCGCACCTACGTCAAGAGCGCCCAGACCATCGGCGAATCCAAGGGGCGCATCCTCTTCCACTACATCGTGCCCAACGGCATCTATCCCATCATCGCCAACACCACCATGAACGTGGCCCAGGCCATCCTCACCGAGGCCAGCCTGAGCTTTCTGGGCCTGGGCGACACCAATGTGGTCAGCTGGGGCCAGATGATCATGTCCGGCAAGTCCTATCTGGTGAACGGGTGGTGGATCTCGCTGTTCGCCGGCCTTGCCATCATGCTGGTGGTCATCGTGTTCTACATGATCGGCGACGGGCTGAACTACGCCATGAATCCCAAGCTCCAGAGCAGAAAGTAGGAAAAGGCATGAACAAACTGAACATAGAAGACCTGAGCGTGGTCTACCACGGCAAGGAAAAACAGGTCCGGGCGGTGGATCACGTCTCCTTCTCGGTGGACGCGGGCGACAGCCTGGGCATCATCGGCGAGTCCGGCTCGGGCAAATCCACCATGATCCACGCCCTTCTGCGCCTGCTGCCGGAAAAGACCGGCGAGACCCAGGGGCACATCTGGTTTGACGACACCGACCTGCTCACCTGCGATGAAAAGACCCTGCGCAAGCTGCGCTGGAAGGAGATCGCGGTGGTGTTCCAGCGCTCGATGAACAGCCTCAGCCAGATCCACACCATCGGCGAGCAGTTCGAGGACGTCTACCGGGTGCACGAGCCCCGGGCCGCCAAGGCGCAGATGAAAGAGATCATCTGCGGGCTGTTCGAAAAGGTGAACCTGAACCCCCGCATCTACAACATGTATCCCTTCGAGCTGTCCGGCGGCATGCAGCAGCGGCTGAACATCGCGCTGAGCATCATGTTCAGCCCGGCGCTGCTCATCATGGACGAGGCCACCACCGCCCTGGACGTGGTGACCCAG
The DNA here is from genome assembly GCF_048426865.1 of Candidatus Allofournierella merdipullorum. NCBI lineage: Bacteria > Bacillati > Bacillota > Clostridia > Eubacteriales > Oscillospiraceae > Allofournierella > Candidatus Allofournierella merdipullorum. The sequence goes on along the minus strand of NZ_DBFNWJ010000009.1, from coordinate 10,809 downwards.
GGGCAGATCCTGGACGAGCTGATGGAGATGGAAAAGACCATGTCCATCACCCGGCTGATGATCACCCACGACCTCTCGGTGGTGGCCACCAGCTGCAAAAAGATTTTGGTGCTCTACGCCGGACGGCTGATGGAGTTCGGCACGGTGGAGGACATCCTCAAGAACCCCCAGCACCCCTACACCCAGGGCCTCATCGCCTCCTTCCCGTCGCTCTACGGCGAAAAGACGGCCCTCAAGTCCATCCCCGGCATCCTGCCGGACATGTCCAAGGAGTGCCCCGGGTGCATCTTCGCGCCCCGCTGCCCCTATGCCGACGAGCGCTGCTATGCCCAGCGCCCGGCGGACGTGGAGCTGGGAGGCATCCACCGGGCAGCCTGCCACCGCTGCAAAGGAGGAGCAAATGGATAACCGGCAAAACGCCCTTATTGAAGTGGAAGGGCTGAAAAAATTCTACAAAAACCGCGGCACCGGCGGCCTGTTCAAAAAGAAGAAGATGGTGCAGGCGGTGGGCGGCGTCAGCTTTGAGATACGCAAGGGCGAGATCTTCGGCGTCATCGGCGAGTCCGGCTGCGGCAAGTCCACCATGGGCCGCACCCTGGTGAATCTGGAAGCGCCCACCGCGGGCGACGTGCGCATCAACGGCGAGAGCGCCCGGGCCATCCTGCAAAAGGACCCCAAGGCCTTTCACCAGATGGTGCAGATGGTGTTCCAGAACCCCTTCGACACCTTTCTGCCCACCGAGACCATCGAGCAGATCATGCTGCGCCCGCTGGAGATAAACTGCCTGGGCGGCAGCGAAGAGGAGCGCCGCCGGCGCATCGTGCAGCTGCTGGAGGACGGCGGCCTGTCCCCGGCGGAGGATTTTCTGGGGCGCTATCCCCATGAGCTCTCCGGCGGCCAGCTGCAGCGCATCTCCATTCTGCGGGCCATGAGCGTCAACCCCCTGTTCCTGGTGGTGGACGAGCCGGTCTCCATGCTGGACGTGTCGGTCCGGGCGGATATCATCAACATGCTGCTGGACCTGACCAAGAAGTACCAGACCTCCATCCTGTTCATCAGCCACGACATCGCGGTCATCCGCTATGTGGCCAGCCGCACGGCGGTGATGTATCTGGGGCGCATCGTGGAGATGGGCGACACCGATGCCCTCATCCAGCATCCCATGCACCCCTACACCCAGGCACTGGTGTCCAACTGCGCCTCCATCGACATCGACAGCCACGTGGAGAAGATCCATGTGGAGGGCGAGCCGCCCTCCCCGGTGGACCCGGGTCCCGGCTGCTACTTTGCCGACCGCTGCCCCCGCGCCTGCGAAAAGTGCAGGCAGGAATACCCGCAGGAGACTCGCCTGCCCGACGGGCGTGTGGTCGCCTGCCATCTTGTGAATGAGGGAGTGATCCAATGAACTTTGACATGGAATCCATCCTGGCCCGCGTGCCGGATTATCAGGAGTTCTACACCGTGGACGAGCTGAACCAGCATTCCTTCCAGCTGGCGAAGGAGTACCCCGATGTGGTGGAGCTGTTCGAGGCGGGCCGCTCCAAGGAGGGCCGCCCCATCTACTGCCTGAAGATCGGCCAGGGCAGCAAAAACGCCCTGCTCTACGGCACGCCCCACCCCAACGAGCCCATCGGCAGCATGATGCTGGACGCCCTCAGCCGCATTCTGGCCGAGGACGAGCAGCTGCGCAAGGCGCTGGACTACACCTTCTACATCGTCAAGTCCAGCGACGTGGACGGCCTGGCCAAAAACGAGGGCTGGCTGAAAGGCCCCTTCACCATCACCCAGTACCAGCACAACTTTTTCCGTCCCGCCTTTGACCAGCAGGTGGAATGGTCCTTCCCCTTCGACTACAAGACCTACCACTTCGACGCCCCCACCCCCGAGACCCGGTGCATCATGGGCCTCATCGACAAGACCAAGCCCGCCTTCATCTACTCGCTGCACAACTGCGGCTTCGGCGGCTGCTACTGGTATCTCTCCAGCGGCGACGAGGAGCTGTATAAGAAGTTCCTCACCGTGCCCGCCAAATACGGCGTGGACCTGAAGCTGGGCGAGCCGGAAATGCCCTACTGCAAGGGCCTGTACGACGCGGTGTACGAGATGACCGGCGCCAAGGACAACTACGACTATCTGGAGAAGTTCATGCCGGACACCCCCACCGCCTCCCTGATGAGCGGTGGCGGATGCAGCTATGAATACGCCAACCGGGACGGCGGCAGCACCCAGATCCTGGTCACCGAGATGCCCTACTACGTGGACGAGCGGGTCTCCGACACCAGCCTCACCAGCCGCAGCCGCCGGGAGGTCATTCTGGAGAGCTGCGCCGTGGCCCAGGAGTATTTCAGCGCCTGGAAGCCGGTGTTCGACCGGCTGGAAAAATTCTTCTCCGCCGACAACCAGTTCTATCTGGCCGTGCGGGAGCGGGTGGGCATGGAGAGCCACTCCGCCGCCAAGATGGAGTGGGCCCGCTCCGACCCGGAGATGGAAAAGCCCGCCACCGTCTGCCAGGAGTTCGACAACCTGCTCACCACCCGCTTTTACTCCAACCTCAGCATCGTGCTGCTGCGCCGCGCCTGCCAGGAGGAGCTGAAAAAGCCGGACCTTGCCCCCGAAGTGCGCGGCCAGCTGGAAAAAGCCGCCGATTCCCTGTATAATAAGGAGTGTGAGAATCTGGCGGCGATGGAAAAGCTCTTCCACTACAAGGCCATCCCCATCGCCCATCTGGTCAAGGTGCAGCTGGAGTGCGGTCTGCTCTACGCGGACTATGTGCACGGAATGAATTGAACGCGGGCCGCCCGGCGGGCCCCGCGCTGGGGGAAACTATGGAAAAAGAGGCTTTTCTGCGCCTGCCCGAGGCAAAGCGGGAGCTGCTGCTGAAAAAGGGGAAGGAGGCCTATGTCCGCTATCCCTTCGAGGACATCACCATCCGCTTTTTAACGGGGGAGCTGGGCATCGACCTGACCACCTTCTACCGCTACTTCGAGAGCCGGGACGACCTGCTCATCTATGCCTACCGTGACCTCATCGGGCGCACCCGCTACGAGGACTACGCGCTGGTCTACCGCTTCGTCAACGTCTACGACGACGCACTGGACAACGACTTCTTCGCCGCCTGCATGCGCATCGGCAACGCCCACCGGGAGATACGGGACCGGCTTTTGCAGGTGGAGCAGGACATCCTCTATCCCATCATCAGCCGCAAGCTGCGGGCGGAAAAGTACGCCGGCCGGGTGCGGCGGGACGTGGACGAGGACCTGGCGGCCTATTTCTTCGCCTCCATTTCCTTCAACCTGTTCAACTACTTCGACCAGTGCGGCATCACCGACCCGGTGCTGCAGGCCAACATGAAGGAGTACGTCTATTACCGTTTCTTCCAGAACGGCATCGGCGTGCAGGACAGCGCCGAATGAAAACAACAAAAAAGAGCCCCCGGCCGGCCGCGTTTCGCGGCTGGCCGGGGGCTCTTTGTCTGCCGAAGGTCAGGTCTTTTTGATGAGGCGGGGCTTTTCGCCGGTGCGCCCGTTCTGCGCCAGGGAGGCGTTCAGCCGTTCCAGCGCGGCGGTGAAAGCCGCCAGCTGTTCGTCACTCACGCCCTCCAGGTCCCGGAAAAAGTCGCCGAACATCGCCAGCCCCACGGTGGAGGTCTGCTGGCGGTAGAGGTCCACTCCGTCGGGGGAGGGCCGCAGAATGATGTTCTTGCGGTTGGTCTCGGTCTGGTATTTGTCCACCAGGCCCTGCTCGCAGAGATACTTGGTGATCTTGGAGAAAGTGCTCTGGGGGATGCCCAGCCGCTCGGAGATGTGGTTCATGCAGGAGTCGTCGTCCTGATGCTCCAGAATGTATTCAAAGACCTGCCATTCCTGCGTCGTCAGGCTCAGCTCATCGGAGAGCCGCACGGTGCGCCCGGCGGCGCGCTGCACCACATTGGTATGCTTCACAAGGGCGGCCACCAGCGGCCGGTACCGGCCCATCCATTCAGTTCCCACGGGATAAACGCCTCCTTTGCCCGCGTGATGTTCCACGGTAAGATGATACTATCACAGCGGCAACGGAGATGTCAATGCGCGGGATGCGGCGCGTCAGGTCACAGAACGGCCATGCCCACCGACAGGATGACGATGTGCAGCACCAGCATCATGGCAAGGGGCTTCCAGATGTATTTCACCCAGGTGGTGTACTCGATGCGGCAGATGGCGATGGCGCCCATCAGGGTGCCGCTGGTGGGGGTGATGCCGTTCACCAGCGCGCAGGCGCCGCTGAGCACGCACACCATGATCTCGGGCACAAGGCCAGGTTCTGGGCCAGGGGCCCCATGATGGGCATGGACACGGTGGCCAGACCTGAAGAGGAGGGAATGAGCACCGACAGCAGCAGATACACCACATAGGAGCAGCCGGTGAACAGCAGGGAAGAGGTGCCCTGCAGCGCCTCGGAGGTCTTTTCCAGGATATACATGTCCAGGCCGGTGTTGCTCATGATGACCGACACGCCGCGGGAGACCGCGATGACCAGCGCCACGCCGATCAGGTCGCCCGCGCCCGTCAGGAAGGAGTTCACGATGTCCCGCTCCTTCAGGCCGTAGACAAGGCCGATCACGATGCCCATCAGCAAAAACCAGGCGGTCAGCTCGCTGAAGTACCAGTCGCCCAGGTTCTTGCGGGGCAAAAAGCCGGTGTGGTCAACAGGTGGATGCCGAAGGAGCTCCAGGGCACCATGCCCACGATCATCACAACGAAGGAAAGGCCGAACAGCACCATCACGATCTTCTGGCGCAGGGTGAAAACAGAGTCGGCCTCCGGCTTCTTTTCGCCGCCGTACTCCTTCTCCACCTCGGCCCACTCCTCGCTGGTCAGCAGCGAGGCGGCCTTGTTCCCCTTCACCTTGTGGGCATAGCGCAGCACAAAGGTCACGCCCACGATATAGCACAGGATCCACGAGAGGCCGCCCACCAGAATGATGACGGTCTGGTTGGTCTCGATGCCCGCGGTGTTCAGCGCCGCCACGCTGGCGGAGATGCTGAAGGGGTTCACCGTGGAGCCCAGCACGCCGGCGGTGGAGCCCAACAGGATGGTGGAGGCCGCGGTGAGGGAGTCAAAGCCCGCCGCCACCATGGTGGAGGTCACCAGGGCGTAGAAGGCGATGGTCTCCTCCGCCATGCCGTAGGTGGTGCCGCCCAAGCTGGTGAGGAATATCAGGATCGGGATCATCCAGGTCTCTTTTCCGTTCGGCTTTTTCGCAACGGCGGTGATGCCCGCGTTCAGCGCGCCGGTCTTCATCACCACGCCCAAAAAGCCGCCCAGAATGAGCACGAACAGGGCAACGCCCATCGCGCTGGCAAAACACCGTCGATGGGGGCCATGATCACGTCGGCCGCCGTGGCAGGAGTGATGGCCGGGATGAACTGGGTGATGATGGCGACCACGATGGTGAGCAGGATCAGCACCGTGAACGCGGTGGGCATGCGAAATTGCTTCTTTTGCTTTTTCACAAGAATTGCTCCTTTCGATCATTCGGGGGGGCCTTTTCCGCGCCGGGCGAAGAAGGCGGTTGACAGCGGGAGAAAAATTTTGTAGAATGAGTTCATCGAATTGATTCCATGAACAGATTCCATCACGTGAGTTCGGAAAAAACAACCCTTTTCAACAAAAAGTTTCCGCGCCGTGAAAAAAGGCGCGGAGCACATCCGCTGGGAGGCGAAGCTGTGATGAACAAACTGTTGGAACGCGCAAAAGAACTGCAGCCGGAGCTGGTGGAAAACCGCCGCTGGCTGCACAGCCACGCGGAAGTGGGCTTTGAGCTGACCGAGACCTGCGCCTTTGTGGAAGAAAAGCTGCGGGAGCTGGGCTATGAGCCCCGGCGCATGAGCAAAGCGGGCGTTGTGGCCACCCTGGGCAAGCCGGGCAGCAAGACCATCCTGCTGCGGGCGGACATGGACGCCCTGCCCATGAAGGAGGAGTCCGGCCTTGCCTTTGCCGCCAAGGACGACGCGGCCCACACCTGCGGCCACGACCTGCACACCGCCATGCTGCTGGGCGCGGCGAAGCTGCTGAAGGAGCACGAGAGCGAGCTGAACGGCTGCGTGAAGCTGATGTTCCAGCCGGACGAGGAGGGCACCAACCCCCTGGGCTTTTCGGGCCGCCAGGCCATGCTGGAGGATGGCATCCTGGAGGACCCCCATGTGGACGCGGCCTTCTCCATGCACATCTGGTCCAACGCGCCCTACACCGCGGGCACCTTCTTCTCCCGCAAGGGGGCGCTGATGTCCTCCTGCGACACCGTCACCGTCACCGGCAAGGGCACCCACGGCAGCATGCCCCAGGACGGCGTGGACCCCATCAACGCCGGGGTGCACATCTATCAGGCCTTTGAGAACCTTCTGGCCCGGGAGATCCCGCCCTTCGAGCAGTGCACCCTGACTATCGGCCAGTTCCAGAGCGGCTCCGCCGCCAACGTGCTGCCCGAGACCGCCCAGCTGGTGGGCACCCTGCGCACCGTCTCCGAGGACACCCGCGCCCGGATGAAACAGCGCATCGAGGCCATCTGCGCCGGCGTGGGCCAGGCCTTCGGCGTGCAGGTGAAGGTCACCTTCACCCAGGGCATCCCCTGCGTGTACAACGCGCCCGCCTTCACCGAAAGCGTGATGGAATGCGTCGAAGAACTCACCGGCCGGCCGGTGGGGGACATGGAGGTGCCGCTCACCGGCTCCGACGACTGGAGCGAAATTTCCCAGAAGGTGGACTCCTGCTACATGCTGCTCTCCGCCGGCACCGCCGAGGAGGGCTATCCCTGGGCCCATCACAACCCCAAGGTCACCTTCAACGAGGACGTGATGCACAAGGGCGCCGCGGCCTTCTGCGCCGTTGCGCTGGACTGGCTGCGCAAAAACGGCTGACCGTTTCGTCCCGGCATGAACAGGGCCCGCCGGCTCTCTCTGAAAAGGGAGCGCCGGCGGGCCTTTTCTGCGGGGCGGTTGAGAACGGGGCGGGAACTTGCTATAATGAACGAAAGCACGCTGTGAGCAAACGAGGTGGCGCTGATGGAAAAGAAAATGACCAAGCGAGCCATGCAGGCCCAGGAAACGAAACAGAAGATCTACCGCTGCGGCACGGAGCTCTTCCGAAAACACGGCTACCAGAGCGTGAGCGTGGAGCAGATCGCCCAAGCGGCGGGGGTGGGCATCGGAACGCTGTATCACTACTACCCCTCCAAGGCCGACCTCTACGGCGAGATGTTCATCCGCGCCGACGATTTCTTCTGCGCCTTCGAGGAGCCCGGGGTGCTGGAACAGCCGCCGGAAGAAGTGCTGCTGGAATACTTCCGCCAGTATGCCCGGCTGAACGAGGGCATGGGCATGGAATATGTACAGCTGCTGGCGATCCCCAAAAATCGGGAGATCTTTCAGGGCAACGAGAACTTTGAGCTGATTTTGGAAAATCTGCTGGCCGGCTATCAGAGCGACGGCCGGGCCAGCCGCCGCCGCACGGCGGCCCAGTGGCGCGGGTACCTGATGACCTGCGCCCGGGGCGTGGTCTTTGACTGGGTCATCCACAACGCCCCGGACTATGACCTTACCGCCCGGATGGACTTCGTGATGGGCGAAGTGATCAAGCCGCTGCTGCAAACAGAGGAATAAAAAAGGAACGCCCCGGCGGGGCGTTCCTTTTTTTGTTCGGTATTGAGCGGGCGCTCACAGCGCGTCCATGTCCCGGCTGGCCACAAGGTCGGCCCCGGTGCCCAGCAGGTCGGGCAGGATGACCTGGCCCCGGCGCACCGGCGCGGTCAGGCGCACCTTGGCCACCTCGGCCATGGCGTCCATCAAAAGCCCCTTGGGAATGGCCCGGCTGGTCTTGACCGGGATGCGGGGGTAAAGCCCCCCCTCCACGCAGACGGTGGTGGTGAGCACCCGGGTGGGGTTTTGCAGCTCGGTGCGGCCGTACTCCGCGCCCTTGGGGCAGAAGTTGCCGGTGACGGCCCAGCCGTTTTCCTCGTCCACCTTCAAGTGGCAGCCTCGGGGGCACACGATGCAGATCAGTTCCTTCATGGCGTCACACCTCCCGGATGCTCAGGGTCACGGGGCCCCTGGCCTGTTTCAAAAGCTGCGGCGGCAGTGCCACCTGCTCCATCTCGCCGGGGGCCATGTGCTCCCGCTTGAAGCGGGCCACGGTCTTGCCGTCGGCGTCGGTGGCCAGCACCTCGGCGGCGTGGGTCACCCGGTTCACCCGGAAGAACACCCGGGCGGGCTTTTCCAGCGCGTCCAGCCGCAGGTGCTGGGGCACGGTGTAACTCACGCCGTCGCCGTTTTTCAGCTCCAGCGCCTCGCCCGCCGCGTGTTTGCCCTGCACATAGGCCGCGGCCGCCGCGCCCGCCCGCTCGCTCTCGGCGGAGACGTAGTCCACCAGATCGTGGACGTGCACCACGTTGCCGCAGGCGAAGATGCCCGGCACGCCGGTCTCCATGTTCTCAAACACCACCGCGCCGCTGGTGCGTTTGTCCATGGCGATGCCCGCCTGCCGCGTCAGCTCGTTTTCGGGGATGAGGCCCACGCTCAAAAGCACTGTGTCGCAGTCGAACACCATCTCGGTGCCGGGGATGGGCCGCCGGTCGGGGCCCACCTTGCTCACCGTCACCTGCTCCACCCGCTCGTGGCCCTTGATGTCGGTGATGGTGTGGGAGAGATAGAGGGGGATGCCGTAGTCTTCCAGACACTGGACGATGTTGCGGGTAAGGCCCCCGGAATAGGGCATCAGCTCCACGCAGGCCAGCACCTTGGCCCCTTCCAGGGTCATGCGGCGGGCCATGATGAGGCCGATGTCGCCGCTGCCTAGGATGACCACCCGGCGGCCCACCATGTAGCCCTCCATGTTGAGAAAGCGCTGGGCCGCCCCGGCGGTGAACACGCCGGCGCACCGCTCGCCGGGGGTGCTGATGGCGCCCCGGGTGCGCTCCCGGCAGCCCATGGCCAGCACGATGGTCTTGGCCTCCAGCACCATGTAGCCGTCGGCGCCGTTGATGGCGTGCACCTGATGGGGCGCGCCGTCCTCGCCCGGCACCACCTGAAGCACCATGGTGTCCAGCTTGACCTGCACGCCGGTGGCCTTCAGCATGTCGATGTAGCGCCCGGCATACTCCGGGCCGGTGAGCTCTTCCTTGAAGCGCTGCAAACCGAAGCCGTTGTGGATACACTGGTTCAGAATGCCGCCCAGTTCCTTGTCACGCTCCAGTACAAGGATGTTTTTCACGCCCTCGTCCCAGGCTTTGCAGGCGGCGGCAAGGCCCGCAGGGCCGCCGCCCACCACGATCAGATCATACATTTCCGTTCCCTCCCGTCTTGGTCCTGCCCGTCAGGATGGTGCTGCCCGCCTGTTCCAGCATCACTTCGGCCTGGTCGAGCCTCAGCTCCCGGGCGATGATCTCCTGCACCCGGGGGCCGCAGAAGCCGCCCTGGCAGCGGCCCATGCCCGCGTTGCACCGGCGCTTGACGCCGTTGATGGTGCGGGGCGGGATGGGGCTGTGCAGCGCCGCCACGATCTCGCCCTCGGTGATGGTCTCGCACCGGCAGACCACCCGGCCGTAGCGGGGGTCGCGGCGGATGAGCTCGTTTTTCTCCTCGGCGGAGAGGTTCTTGAACACGATGTGCTCCCGTTTGTCCACAAAATCCGGGTCGGGCTCCAGGGCAAGGCCGTCGGCTTTGAGCATTTCCGCCGCCAGTTTCGCGATGGCCGGCGCGCTGGAAAGGCCCGGGCTCTTGATGCCCGCCAGGTCGATGAAGCCGGGGTGGGCCTTGCTCTCCTCAATGATGAAATCGCTGCGGGTGGTGTTGGCCCGCAGGCCGGCGAAGTTGCGGATGTTCTGCCGCCACTCCACGCCGGGCACGCTGCGGGCGGCCTTGCGCCGCACCTCCTCCATGCCGGCGGCGGTGTCGCCCAGGTCCAGCCGGTCCTCCACGCTCTGGGCGTTGGGGCCGCAGATGAGGTTGCCGTGGATGGTGGGGGCCACCAGCACGCCCTTGCCCTCCGGGCCGGGGCACTGGAAGATGACCCGGCTCACCCGGTCGTGCTCGGATTTGTCCAGCAGGTAGTATTCGCCCCGGCTGGGCAGGGTCTCCCAGTCATTGGGTTCCAGCATCTCGTGTACCCGGTCGGCGTCCACGCCGGCGGCGTTCAGCACAAAGCGGGCGGTCACGTCGCCCTGAGGCGTGTGCAGCACAAAGCCCGCGCCGGTATCCTCAATGCCGGTCACCGGGCAGTCCCGCCGCACCTCCACGCCGCCCCGCACCGCGGTCTCGGCCATGGCGATGGCAAAGCCCCAGGGGTCGATGATGCCGGCGCTGGGCGCCAAAAGCGCGCCGCACACTTCCTCCGAAAGCCCCGGCTCCATGGCCCGGGCCTCCCCGCCGGAGAGCAGCCGCAGCCCGGGCACGCCGTTTTTGCAGCCCCGGTCGCAGAGCGTCTGCAGTGTGGGCAGCTGCTCGGGGCTGAACGCCACCACCAGCGAGCCCACCCGTTTGAAGGGCACCTGCAGCTTTTCGCAGATCTCGCCGGTGAGGCGGTTGCCCTCCACGTTCAGCCGGGCCATCAGAGTGCCCGGCTCGGGGTCGTAGCCGGCGTGGATGATGGCGCTGTTCGCCTTGGTGGTGCCGGCAGCGATGTCCGCCGCCGCCTCCAGCACGGCCACCCGCAGTTTGTAGCGGGCCAGCTCGTAGGCCGTGGCTGCGCCCACCACGCCGCAGCCGATGATGACAACATCGTACATAGAAAAACCTCCAAAACAAATGTTCCGGTGATGGAACGCCACCGGTGAAAACAA
>NZ_DBFNWJ010000008.1:0-56935 GCF_048426865.1 Candidatus Allofournierella merdipullorum | reverse complement strand
TTCCAGCTCACCGCCGACCGGCGGATGGCCGCCGTGGCGGGCTGCCCGCCGGACGCCTTTGCCGCCGACGGCCAGCTGTGGGGCAACCCCCTCTACGACTGGGACTACCACTACACCACCGGCTACGCCTGGTGGGTGCGGCGGCTGGCCCACGCCTGCACGGTGTACGATGTGGTCCGCATCGACCACTTCCGGGGCTTTGAGAGCTATTTTGCCATTCCCGCCGGCGACGACACCGCCAAAAACGGCGTGTGGCGCAAGGGGCCGGGCATGGCGCTGATGCGCGCGCTGCACAAAAACCTGCCCGACGCCCGCATCATTGCCGAGGACCTGGGCTATCTCACTCCCGAGGTAAAAGCCCTGCTGGAAGCCAGCGGCTACCCGGGCATGAAGGTGCTGCAGTTTGCCTTCGACAGCCGGGAGGCCGGGGACTACATACCCCACAACTATGTGCCCAATTCGGTGGTCTACACCGGCACCCACGACAACACCACCACCGCCGCCTGGCAGAACGACGCGGCGGAGAAGGACGTGGCGCTGGCCCGGGCCTACATGGCCTGCAGCGAACAGGAAGAGCTGGTGGACGCCTTCATCCGCACCGCCTTTGCCAGCGTGAGCGACACCGCCATCATCCCCATGCAGGACTGGTTGGCTCTGCCCTCCTCGGCCCGAATGAATACCCCCAGCAAAGCCGGGGGCAACTGGCAGTGGCGCATGGCGCCGGGCGTGGCCAGCTCCGGTCTGGCCCAGCGCATCCGCCGGCTGACCGTGCTCTACGAGCGCACCGGCCGCTGAATCCTTTTTCATCCCTCCCCGCCCCGGGCATGCCGCCCGGGGCGGATTATTGTCTTTTTATTTTCACAATTCCGTGCTACAATAATTTTTAACGGCATTTTGCGGCCGGAATCCCCTTCCCTCGGAGGCTTTTGTATGCGCACGCTGGTCTGGTTCATCTATTTCTGGGGCTATATGCTGCTCCACCTGTCCGATCTCCGCCGGGGCACCCGGGCGCTGGAGGCGGGCGACTGGGCCACGGCGGACGCCCTGGCCGCCGAGCACGTGCCCTACTGGGCGAACCGGCTTTTAAAGCTGGCGGGGGTGACGGTGACGGTGGAGGGGCTGGAAAACATCCCCAAAGGCCGGCCCTGCGTTTTTGCCGGCAACCACCGCAGCTACTACGACATTCCGCTGGTGCTCACCCAGCTGGACGCGCCCCACGGCCTTGTGTCCAAAAAAGAGGTGGCAAAGCTGCCGCTGGTGCGGGGCTGGATGCGCCTTTTGCACTGCGTCTTTCTGGACCGGGAGGACCCCCGCAAGGCCATGGCGGCGCTGAACGAGGCCATTGACCTGGTGAAAAAGGGCTACTCCCTCACCATCTTCCCCGAGGGCACCCGCAACAAGGGCGCGGAGGGCAGCCTTCTGGAGTTCAAGAGCGGCGCGTTCCGGGTGGCCACCAAGGCGAAGGCCCCCATCGTGCCGCTGGCCATCACCGGCAGCCGGGACATCATGGAAAATCACCACATGTTCATGCATCCGGCCCACGTGACCATCCGGGTGCTGGAACCCATCGAGACCGAGGGCCTCACCAAAGAGGAGATCCGCGCCCTGCCCCAGCGCACGGCGGACATCATTGCGGCGCATCTGCCCGCTGACAGCGGCAACCGCTGAAAGGAAGGTCTTTTATGGCAAGCGCACGCTACACCCTGAACATCAAGCCGGAGGATCTGGAGCCGGACAAGCCCCGGGAGCTGACCCGAAAGGAGAAGCTGGCCAACTGGTGGTGGTACCACCGGGTACATGTGGGCATCGGCGCGGCGGTACTGGCGGTGGTGATCTGGCTGGCGGTGGATTTCTTCGGCCGCGTTCTGCCGGACTACCAGATCGCTCTGGTCACCGAGCAGTACATCCCCGACACCGTGCTCTCCGAGCTGGGCGACGCCCTGGCCGTTTACGGCGCCGACCTGAACGGCGACGGCCAGACGCTGGTGCAGGTGAACGGATACCAGCTGAGCTTCACCGCCACCGAGGAGGACGACTCCTCCGTGGCCATGGACGCCCTCACCCAGATGACGGGCCTCACCACCCTCACCGGCGACGTGAGCGCCCGCACCAGCCTCATCTTCCTCACCGACGACCCGGAGGGCTTTCAGCTTTCCTTTGAGCTTTTAGCCGCGGCGGACGGCAGCCTGCTGCCGGAGGGCGCGGGCGCCGAAGAGGCCCAGTTGTTCGCCTTCGGAGACTGCCCTGCGCTGACGGAGCTTGCCTTGAGCGACGAGACCCGGGCCTATCTCGGAACCTTTTACATCGCCCGCCGGGGCTTTGCCGACGGCAAAACGCTGGCGGACTATCCGCAGGAGAACGAAGCTCTCTATAAAACGCTCACCGCCGGAGCCGCTGCGCAGTAACGGCTTTGCAACGAAATAAAGCGGCCTTCAGGCCGCACAAAGGGGTATTGACCGATGGGAATTTTCAACCGCAACTTTGACCGGCCGGGGCCGGGCGTCGCCAAGGACGCCCCCCGCAAAAAGGGCGCGGCCCGCTTCTTTGAGGTGCTGGGGCGCGACTGGGGCAGCTTTTTCAAGGCCAGCCTTCTGTGTCTGCTGGGCTACATTCCCTGGACGCTGCTGGTGGGCATCGGCGTGCTGGGCCAGAACCTGATCTTCACCCTGGCGGGCGGCCTTGTGGGCGGCGTGATCGCCGGGCCCACCCTGGCGGGCATGCACGACACGGTGCTGCGCTCGATGCGGGACGAGCCGGGCTTCTGGTGGCACATCTACAAACGTGCCTTCAAAAACAACTGGCGGGCCTCCATGGCCCCCGGCGCACTGCTGGGCTTCCTCACCGCCGGCCAGCTGTTCATGCTGTGGTTCATTGTGGCCGGCGGCCTGTCGCTGGGCCTGGGCGGCATGGTGATGCTGGCGCTGAACCTGCTGCTCACCGGCATGTGCGTGCCCTTTGTGTTCGGTCAGCTGGTGCTGATGAACATGAGCTTTGTCACCCTTTTGAAAAACAGCCTGTTCCTGGCCCTGGGTCACGCGCTGTGGGCCCTGGCGATGGCGCTGGTGCAGATCGTTTACTGGGGCGCGATGCTGCTGATGTTCCCCCTTTCCGTGCCGCTGCTGGTGGTGCTGGGCTTTGTGCCGGTGACGGTGTTCTGCCAGCAGATCGCCTACGGCATCATGGACAAGGTCTTTGGCCTGGAAGAGCAGTTCCGCAAAAAGCGGGAGGCCGAGCTGACCGGGGAGAGCGGGGAATGAAACTGCCTGCCTTCCTGCGCCGGGGCGAAAAGAAGGAAAAGCGCCCTCTGAGCGCTCAGCTGGACAATCCCTACCGCCCCATCTACGGCCGTGAGCGCCGTTTTGAGGATCTGGTGCAGGCGAAGAAGCCGGACCCCTCCGAAAAAAAGCCATAAAACAAGCGTCCCGGCGGGCAATGCCCGCCGGGATTTTTTTGTGTCCTTTTTATTGTGCAATAGGCCCGTTTATGGTATACTTTACTGCGACAGAGCGAAAAGGGGGCATCCGGGATGAACGAACTGGAACAGGCGCGCCGCACCATCGACCAAGTGGACCGCCAGATGGCCGCGCTGTTTGAGGAGCGCATGGCCGCGGTGGCGCAGGTGGCGGCCTACAAGGAGGCCCACGGCCTGCCGGTGCTGGACGCCGGGCGGGAGGCCCAGGTGGTGGAAAAGAACCTGGCCCTTTTGAAAAACAAGGACCTCGCCCCCTATTACACCGATTACATCAAACATCAGATGGCCCTTTCCCGCCAGTACCAGACCAAGGTGCTGGGGCGGGACAGAGTGGCCTACCAGGGAGTGGAGGGCGCCTTTTCCCACATCGCGCTGAAAAGCCTCTTCCCCCGGGCCAAAGCCGTGGCCTGCCCCACCTTCGGCGGGGTGTTCGAGGAAGTGGCCAGCGGCCGCGCCGCCTGCGGCGTGCTGCCCTTTGAGAACAGCCACGCCGGCGACGTGGCGGCGGTGCTGGACCTGTGCTACGCCCACAAGGATATCTTCGTCACGGCGGTGTATGACCTGCCGGTGCGTCAGAACCTGCTGGGCCTGCCGGGGGCAAAGCTGTCGGACGTGAAAAAGGTGTTCAGCCACCCCCAGGCCATCGCCCAGAGCGAGCGCTTTTTACGGAGCCTTTCCCTGCCCGCCGAGAGCTGCGCCAACACCGCCATGGCGGCAAAGCAGGTGGCCGAGGGGGGCGACAAGTCGCTGGCGGCCATCGCCAGCGCCGAGACCGCCGCGCTCTACGGTCTGGAAGTCCTGGCCGCGGACATCAACTCCGACGGCGACAACACCACCCGCTTCATCGTCATCAGCCGCACCCGGGCCACCGCGGGCGACCGGTTCAGCCTTTTGTTCACCGTGGAGCACAAGGCGGGCATGCTGGCCCGGGTCATTCAGGCCATCGGCGCGGCGGGCTTCAACATGGAGAGCATCAAGAGCCGCCCGAAACCCGGCGTGCCCTTTGAGTATTATTTTTACGTGGAGCTGGTGGGCCGCACCGACAGCGACGGCGCCCGCGCCCTGCTGAAAGAGCTGGACGGCGTGTGCGACACGGTGCGGGTGCTGGGGGTCTATTCCCGCAGCGCAAAAGAGGAAAGGGAGTAAGGACATGAAACTGACCATGCGTCTGGGCGCGCGAAGCTACGACATCATTTTAAAGCGCGGAGCGCTGAAAAACCTCGGCGCCCTCATCAATCTGAACCGCAAGGTGTTCATCGTCACCGACAGCGGCGTGCCCGCCGAATACGCCGAAACGGTGCGCGCCCAGTGCAAGGAGGGCATTGTTTACACCGTGCCCCAGGGCGAGGGCAGCAAGTGCCTCGCGGTGTATCAGAAGCTGCTGGAGGCCATGCTGGAAGCGGGCTTCGGCCGCTCCGACGCGGTGGTGGCCGTGGGCGGCGGCGTGGTGGGCGATTTGGCAGGCTTTGTGGCCGCCACCTATATGCGCGGAGTGGATTTCATCAACTGCCCCACCACCACCCTCTCCCAGATCGATTCCTCCATCGGCGGCAAGGTGGCGGTGGACCTGGGCCGCACCAAGAACATCGTGGGCGCCTTCTGGCAGCCGAAACTTGTGGTGGTGGACCCGGACACCCTTGCCACCCTGCCCCGCCGCCACTTTGTGAACGGCCTGGCCGAGAGCGTGAAGATGAGCCTCACCTGCGACGCGGAGCTGTTCCAGTTGTTCGAGACCGGCGACGTGGACGCTGAACTGGAGACCATCATCCGCCGCAGCCTGCTCATCAAAAAGAGCGTGGTGGAGCGGGACGAGACGGAACAGGGCCTGCGGGCCATTCTGAACTTCGGCCACACCCTGGGCCACGGCATCGAGGCGGTGAAGGGCATCGGCGGCCGGCGCAAGACCGGCCTTTACCACGGCGAGTGCGTGGCCCTGGGCATGCTGCCCATGATCGAGGACAAGCAGCTGCAAAAGCGCACCCGGGCGGTCTTCCGCAAGCTGGGCCTGCCCTGCCGCGCAAGCTACAACAAGGAAAAGGTGCTGGCCTACATGCTCCACGACAAAAAGGCCCGGGGCGACTCCATCACGCTGGTGAAGGTGCCGGGCCTCGGGTGCTGGCGGCTGGACAAAGCCCCCTTGAGCGAGCTTGAGACCATTGTGATGGGGAAGTGACGAGATGAGCAACTCTTTCGGCGGCGCGGTGCGCCTGACCATCTTCGGCGAGAGCCACGGCGCGGCCATCGGCGCGGTGCTGGACGGCCTTGCCGCCGGGCACCCGGTGGACGAAGATTACATCGCCTTTCAGATGGACAAGCGCCGGGCCAAAAAGGACGGCCTTTCCACCGCCCGCACCGAGGCGGACAAAGTGAAGATACTGAGCGGAGTGTATAACGGCTTCACCACCGGCACTCCGGTGACGCTGGTCATCGAGAATCAGAACACCCGCTCGGGCGACTACGCCAAGACCGTGGGCCTTGCCCGGCCCGGCCACGCGGACTACACCGCCCATGTGAAATACGCCGGCTTTGAGGACTGGCGGGGCGGCGGGCATTTTTCCGGCCGCATTACCGCCGCCCTCACCGCGGCGGGGGCGCTGTGCCAGAGCATTCTGGCAGCGAAGGGCGTTCTTATCGCCACCCACATCGCCCGGGTGGCGGACGCCCAAGACGCGCCCCTGGCCTTTAAGGAGAGCGTCCTGCGGGCCCAGTTGGAGGCGCTGGAGGCGAACACCGGCTTCCCTGTTCTGGACGAGGCCGCGGGCGAAGGGATGCAGACGGCCATCCGCGCCGCTGCCGCCGAGGGCGACAGCGTGGGGGGCGTTTTAGAAACGGCAGTGCTGGGCCTGCCGGCCGGCCTGGGCGAGCCCTTCTTTGACAGTGTGGAGAGCCAGCTCTCCCACCTGCTCTTTTCCATCCCGGCGGTGAAAGGGGTGGAGTTCGGAGCGGGCTTCGGCTTCGCGGACTTAAAGGGCAGCCAGGCCAACGACCCCCTCACCGTGAAAGACGGCCGGGTGACCGCCCTTTCCAACAACGCGGGCGGAGTGAACGGCGGCATTACGAACGGCATGCCTCTGGTCTTCCGCAGCTGCGTGCGGCCCACACCCAGCATCTACAAACAGCAGCAGACGGTGGACCTTGCCAAAAACGAGGCGGCCACCCTGCAAATTCAGGGCCGCCACGACCCCTGCATCCTGCACCGGGCGGCCATCGTGCAGACGGCGGCCACGGCCTTCGGCCTGCTGGACCTGCTCACCCAGAACGGCGGCGGCCAGCGGCAGGCCGGGCGGTAAGGGGGCGCGGAACAATGGAATACGGACTCATCGGCGCCACCCTCAAACACAGCTACTCCAAGCTCATCCACGAGCAGCTGTACCCCTGCGATTACCAGCTCACCGAGCTGCCCACCGAGGCCGAGGCAAGGGAATTCATGGGAAAGCGGCCTTTCAAGGCCATCAACGTGACCATCCCCTACAAGCAGCTGGTCATCCCCTACTGCGCCGTGCTGGACGAAAAAGCCAAGGCCATCGGCGCGGTGAACACGGTGGTGAACGTGAACGGGGTGCTCCACGGCTACAACACCGACTTCGACGGCTTCGCCTTTCTGGCGGCGGCCCACGGGGTGGAGTTCGGCGGCCGGAAGGTGCTGATTTTAGGCACCGGCGGCACCTCCAAGACCGTCACCGCGGTGGCGAAGGCGGCGGGCGCGGCCGAAGTGCTCTACGCCAGCCGCACCCCCGGCGAGGAGCGCATCTCCTACGAAGACGCCCTTGCCTGCGGCGCGCAGGTGGTGGTGAACACCTCCCCCGCCGGCATGTATCCGAACAATGACACCCTGGCCCTGGACGTGGCGAGGATGCCCGGCCTTGAGGCGGTGCTGGACGCGGTCTATAACCCCTTCTCCACCCGGCTGGTGCAGGCCGGGCGGGCGGCGGGAGCCAAGGCCGCCAGGGGCCTGGAAATGCTGGTGGCCCAGGCGGTGTACGCCGCCGCCCTTTTCACCGGCACCCAGCCTCAAACCGACCGCATCGCCCCCCTGGCAAAGGCCATCTTTGCCGAAAAGGCCAACATCAGCCTGGTGGGCATGCCCAGCTGCGGCAAGACCACCATCGGCAAACAGCTGGCCAAGGCTTTTGGGAAAACGTTTGTGGACTTGGACGCCGAGATCGTGAAAACGGCGGGCAAGCCCATTCCGGACATCTTCGCCGAGAGCGGCGAGGCGGGCTTTAGAGATTTGGAGCAGCAGGTCACCGCCCGCTTTGCCAAAGAGGGGGGCCAGGTGCTCTCCACCGGCGGCGGCGCGGTGCTGCGCAGCGAGAACGTGGCCGCTTTGCGGCAGAACGGGCCGGTGGTGTTCATCGACCGGCCGCTGGAGCTGCTTCGCACCGGCGGCGGGCGTCCCCTTTCCACCGACCGGGCGGCCCTGGCCGCCATGGAGAAAAAACGCCGCCCCCTTTATGAGGCGGCGGCGGACATCCGCATCCCCAACAACACCGACGTGTTCCGCCGGGCGGCAAAGGCCGCAGAGGAGGCATTGCATGCGTATTTTGGTACTTAACGGCCCCAACCTCAACCTGCTTGGGGTGCGGGAGCCGGGCCTTTACGGCACCGTGGACTACGACGGGCTTCTGGCCCTCATTCAAAAAGAGTGCGACGCCTTGGGCGTGGAGGTACGCTTTTACCAGTCCAACCACGAGGGAGACCTGGTGGACGCCATCCAGGCCGCGCGCCTTGACTGCGACGGCATCGTGCTGAACCCGGGGGCCTACACCCACACCAGCATCGCCATTCTGGACGCGCTGAAGGCGGTGGCCCTGCCCGCCGCCGAGGTGCACATCACCGACATCAACCAGCGGGAGGAATTCCGCAAACTCAGCTACGCGGGCATGGCCTGCCAGGCTCACTTCATCGGCCAGGGCATCGCCGGCTATCTGAACGCCGTGCGCTGGCTGGCCGGCCAGGAGAACCAATAAAGGGAAATCGCAACATAAGGGAGAGAGAAAGCAATGATCATTTCCACCAAAAAAGGCACTCCGCAGGAGGAACTGCAAAAAATTATTTCCGGCTTCGAGGCCCAGGGCCTTGAAGTCACCCTCATCCGAGGCACCGACTACAACGTCTTCGGTCTGGTGGGCGACACCACCAAGATCAACGACAAGGTGGTAGCCGCGAACCCCTGGGTGGAGAGCGTCACCCGTGTGTCCGCCCCCTACAAAAAGGCCAACCGCCTGTTCCACGCCGCCGACACCGTTGTGGACGTGGCGGGCGTGAAGATCGGCGGCAAGGAGAACGTGGTGGTCATCGGCGGGCCCTGCAGCGTGGAATGCGAGCAGCAGGCGGTGGACATCGCCAAGGCGGTGAAGGCCGCCGGCGGCAAGATGCTCCGGGGCGGCGCCTACAAGCCCCGCACCTCGCCCTACGCCTTCCAGGGCCTTGGCACCGAGGGCATTCTGGACCTGGTGAAGGCCCGGGAGGAGACCGGCCTGCCCATCGTGAGCGAATTAATGAGCGAGGACCGCATCGACGAGTTCGAGGAGTACGTGGACCTGGTGCAAATCGGCGCGCGGAACATGCAGAACTTCCAGCTGCTGAAGGCGGTTGGCAAGATGCACAAGCCGGTGCTGCTCAAGCGCGGCCTTGCCAACACCATCGAAGAGTGGATCATGAGCGCCGAGTACATCATGGCCGGCGGCAACGAGAACGTCATCTTCTGCGAGCGGGGCATCCGCACCTTCGAGCCCTACACCCGCAACACCCTGGACCTGTCGGTCATTCCCATCATCAAGGAAAAGACCCACCTGCCCATCGTCATCGACCCCAGCCACGCCACCGGCAACTGGCGCTATGTGGAGGCCATGAGCCTGGCCGCCGTGGCCGCCGGCGCCGAC
Source organism: Candidatus Allofournierella merdipullorum (assembly GCF_048426865.1). Lineage (NCBI taxonomy): Bacteria > Bacillati > Bacillota > Clostridia > Eubacteriales > Oscillospiraceae > Allofournierella > Candidatus Allofournierella merdipullorum. Next base: position 47,578 of record NZ_DBFNWJ010000008.1, on the reverse strand, counting down.
GGCCTCATCATTGAGGTGCACACCGATCCCGAGCACGCCTGGAGCGACGGCGCCCAGACCCTGAAGCCGGAGAAGTTCCGCCAGGTCATCGACAAGTGCCGCGCCGTGGCTCACGTGGTGGGCCGGGACATCTGACATCAACCGAAAGGAGCTTCGTCATGTCATCTGATCAGACGCCTTTGTTCTCAATCGTTGTTCCCGCATACAAGCTGGAGGCGCTGTTGGGCCGCTGTCTGGACAGCCTGCTGGCTCAAACTTTTACCGATTGGGAGTGCATCGTGGTAAACGATGGCAGCCCGGACGGCACCGGCGCAGTGTGTGACGAATACGCTGCCAGAGACCCCCGCTTCACCGCCATCCACAAGGAGAACGGCGGCGTTTCCAGCGCGCGGAACGCCGGCCTTGAGGCCTCCCGGGGAAAGCTCCTTCACTTTTTGGATGGTGACGACTACCTTGAACCCTTTGCGCTGGAATGGCTGGCGGAGCAGCATCGCCGGCATCCCGACGATTTATTGTCTTTTCTTTTGCGCGCTCCCAGCGGCACCCCTGCCGCGCCGGACTTTGTTCCTTCGCCGCGCGTCTTCTCCGCAGAAAAAAAGGCGGCCTTTTTCGCCACCTGCAACGGCAACGTGCTGCTGAGCAAGGTTTTCTTCGGCGATATTGCCCGGGAAAGCGGAGTCCGCTTCGATCCTGCTCTGCCCCGTGGTGAGGACGCGGACTTTTTCCAGCGATATGCAAACGTCTTTTTTGAGCACCGGCCAAACGCCAATATCCTTCAGTTCGATATCCCGCTTTACGTTATTACTCCCGACAACGGCAGCGGCCGGGCAAGCAGCCAGAAAATTGCTACCCACGCCATCGACTGGGACCCCGAGGCCAGCCGCGGCTACGCCGCGCGGCTGATGAAGGAATACGGCGAGCTGGTGTCCTCCATGGGCGGCTGGGAGGGCTTCATTCCCGAGGAGCAGATGTACATGGCCCACCAGTACTCCCGCCGCTTCGCCTTCGCCGTCTGGGCGGCGCGCCAGCTGGGTGAAGAGCTGCCCGAGGGCTTCTGGGGCAGCGGCGGCGTGGGCGGTCTCACCGAAGCCATGACCCGCAACCGGCTCTATTGCGCCTATTACTGGCCGCTGCGCCTGCGCTGGAAGCGCCTCATCGCGGCGGTGTATCAATCCGACGAAAGTGAATCCATGCGGCTGTACTGGAAGGTCTTCCTTGTGGGTGACATTCTGCTGGGCCGCCGCTGGAACAGGTTGTAAACGCCATGGAACATCCCGTCATCAGCGTCATCGTTCCCGTCTACAAGGTGGAGCAGTTCCTGCCCGCCTGCATTGAGAGCATCCGCGCCCAGACCTTTGCCGGCTGGGAATGCATTCTGGTGGACGACGGCAGCCCCGACGGCAGCGGCGCCATCTGCGACGAGGCCGCCGCGTCGGACGGCCGATTCTCCGTCATCCACAAGCAAAACGCCGGAGTCTCCGCCGCCCGCAACAGCGGCATGGACGCCGCCCGGGGCGAATACTTCCTCTTTGCGGACGCCGACGACGCCCTGGCTCCCGACGCCATGGCTCTGGCGCTGGACGCCGCCGGCCGCTGGCCGGGGGATTTTGTCTGCTGGCGGCGCATCCGGGAACAGGCGCAGCTGGCAAAGTCAGGCTTTGCCCCCGACTGCTCCGGTTTGCCCCAGACCCTTTACACTGAAGCCCAGAGCCGGGTGTACATGACCACCGTGGACGGCCACGCCGTGACCAACAAGCTCTTCGACGCCGCCCTCATCCGCGCCGCCGGGGTGCGCTTTGACACGACCCTGGCCAAGGCGGAGGACTATGTGTTCGGCGGTGAGTATCTGCAAGCCCTCTTTGCCGCCCGGCCCGGGGCCCTGGTGCGTCAGCTGGAAGCGCCGCTGTACTTCTGGCGGATGAATCTGGAGAGCGTGAGCAACCAGAAGGCCCGGGGCGACCGCCGGGGCAAGGTGGATTGGGAGCCGGAGGAATACCGGGACTACGCCCGCCGCCTGGCACAGGAATACGCCGAGGCCAGCGCCGCCATGAACGGCTGGCAGGGCATGACCGAGGCAGACCTTGCCCCTCAGCTGCGCACCTATCTGCGGCGGTTCGCCTTCGCCGTGTGGGCGGCGGGGCAGCTGGGCGAGGCCCTTCCGGCGGACTTCTTCACCGCCGGCGCTGTGCCCGAACTGCTGGGTCTTCTGCGCCGCCACCGCTTTTTCACCCCTTACTACCTGCTGTTCCGGCTGCGGCTGAAAGGGCTCATCGCCCGCTGCTACGAGTCGGAGGAGAGCGGCCGGCTGACCCTCTACCGCCGGCTGTACACCCTCACCTATTACATCCTCTTTGCCTGCGGCGGCAAGCGCTGGCAGCAGGCCTGAAAGGAGCTTTTGCATGGAACGCGCGCCCCTTGTCTCGGTGATCGTGCCGGTCTACAACATCGCCCAGCGGCTGCCCGCCTGTTTGGAAAGCCTGCGGGCCCAGACCCTCACCGACTTTGAGTGCATTTTGGTGGACGACGGCTCCACCGACGAGAGCGGGGCCATCTGCGACGAGTTCGCCGCCTCCTTCCCCGCCGCCCGGGTGGTGCACAAGCCCAACGGCGGCCTTTCCAGCGCCCGCAACGCGGGCCTGGACGTGGCCCGGGGCCGCTACGTCGCCTTTCTGGACGCGGACGATGAGCTGGCCCCCCGCACGCTGGAGTGCGCCGCGGCCACCAAGGCCGAAAACCCGGAAGCGCTGATCTGGTGGGAGTTCACCCGTGACCCCGAGCTCTATGCACGGGCCTGCGCCGACCAGCCTCAGTGGGAACTGACCCGTCGCTCGCTGCAGCAGAGCACCGCCAACTACACCATGGTGTTCATCTTTGTCACCGGCAAGCTGCTGGAGGGCGACTTCATTGCCCGGCAGGGCCTGCGGTTCAACGAGGAACTGGGCCGTCCCGGCTTCCCCGGCGAAGACCTGGACTTCATGAACCGCTACATCTCCGCCCGCTGGGCCGAAGCGGACTTTCCTGTAGTCCACATCAAAACTCCCCTGTATTATTACTACGACAATCCCAACTCCCTTTCCAATGTGGCGGTAAAGCAGGCGGACGCCCCCGACCCGCCGGAAGCGGGCTACTGCGCCCGGCTGCAAAGGGAGTACGCCGCCCTGTTTGAGGCCCAGCCGGACCTGCTGGAGGGCGACCTGGGTCTGGTGGGTTCCTCGGCCCAGCACTATCTTCGCTGCCTCGCCTTTGGCATCTGGAGCGCCCGGGAGCTGGGCGAGCCTCTGGCCCGTCGGGATTGGGACGATGAAATGCTGCGCCGGATGCTTCGTTTCTGCAAGGCAAATCGCATCTTTGTGCCCTACTACATCCCCTTCCGCCTGGGCAGCGCAGCCTTTATCCGCCGTTTCTACGCCTGGGACCGGGTCTATTCCATCTGGTACTATCGCTTCAAGCTGCTGTTCCAGCTGCTGCTGCGGGGTTGGCGTGAACCCCGCTCCTTCAAAAAATGATTTTGACAAAAGGACGCTGATACCATGCTGGCAACCATTCATCCCGGCCCCATCGGGGGCACCGTGACCGTGCCCCCCTCCAAGAGCATCGCCCACCGGGCGGTGCTGGCGGCGGGGCTGGCAAAGGGCCTGTCCCGCATCTACAATCTGGATCCCAGCCAGGACATCGCCGCCACTCTGGCGGCAGTGCGGGGCTTCGGCGCGAAGGTGAAGCTCAACGACCGCTACACCGACATCGAGGGCCCCGGCGGCTTTGCCACCATCCTGCGCCCGGTGGACTGCGGCGAGAGCGGCAGCACCTTGCGCTTTCTCATCCCGGTGCTCAGCCTCACCGGCCAGCAGGTGGAGTTCACCGGCCGCGGCCGCCTGTTCCAGCGGCCCATGGAGGTCTACCGGGACATCTTTGCCGCCCAGGGGCTGCTCTTCTCCCAGAGCGAGAAGGGCCTGGTCATCCGCGGGCGGCTTGCCCCCGGCGACTACCGGGTGCGGGGGGATGTGTCCAGCCAGTTCATCACCGGCCTGCTTTTCACCCTGCCCCTGCTCCACCGGGAAAGCCGGCTGGAGATCGTGCCTCCCTTCGAGAGCCGCAGCTATGTGCAGCTGACGCTGGACGTGCTCCACGACTTCGGCGTGCAGGCGGACTGGGACGCCGAGCGGGAGAACACCCTCTACGTCCCCGGCGGCCAGCGGTACCACAACCGCGGCTACACCGTGGAGGGCGACTACAGCCAGGCCGCCTTCCTGGCGGTGCTGGGCGCCGTGACCGGCGGCGTGACCGTGAAGGGCCTCAAGGCGGATTCCGCCCAGGGCGACGCGGCCATTCTGGACATTCTGGAGCGCTGCGGCGCGAAATTCACCCGCAGCGGCGACGCCGTCACCTTTGAAAAGAGCGAGCTGACCGGAGTGGAGATCGACCTGGCCGACTGCCCGGACCTTGGCCCCATTCTGATGGTGCTGGGCCTGTTCTGCGAGGGGGAGACGGTCATCCGCAACGCCGGGCGGCTGCGCATCAAGGAGAGCGACCGCATCGCCGCCATGGAGGAAGAACTGAAAAAATTCGGCGGCAAACTCAAAAGCGACGAGAACACCGTCACCATTCAGGGCTCCGCTCTGGCGCTGCCGGGCCTGCTCTACGGCCACAACGACCACCGGGTGGTGATGGCCCTGTCGGTGGCGGCGCTGGCCGCCGGCTACACCGCGCGCATCTCCGGCGCTCAGGCGGTGGCCAAGAGCTGGCCGGGATTCTTCGCCGTGCTCCAGCAGCTGGGCGCGGGCATCGAGGTGGAAAAGGAATGAACCAGAACAGCCGTTTCGTCATCGTGGGCCTGGGCCTTTTGGGCGGCGCCTACGCCCTGGGCCTGCGCAAGGCGGGCTTTGAGCACGTGGCCGCCATCGACCTCAAGGAGGAGGCCCTTGCCTTCGCCAAAGAGAAAGGCTACATCGAAGAGGGCCGCACCCAGGGCTTTGAGGAGATGCTGGCCCGGGCGGATTATGTGATTTTTTCGTTATATCCAACCGCATTTATACAATGGGTAGAAAAATATGGTGCGCTTTTGCCCGCCGGCTGCCTTTGCACCGATGTATCCGGCGTGAAGGCGGGGCTGGTGGACAAGGTGCAGGCACTGCTGCCCGAGGGGGTGGAGTTCATCGCCAGCCACCCCATGGCGGGCAAGGAGCGCAGCGGGGTGGAACACGCCCATCTGGTGGATTTTGCCCCGGCGAATTTCCTCATTACCCCCACCGAACAGAACACCGAAGCGGGGGTGGCCTTTGCCCGCGAACTGGCCGAGGCGCTGGGCTTTGCCCGCATCCACGTCATCAGCCCGGAAGAGCACGACCGGATGATCGGCTATGTGAGCCAGCTGACCCACGCCATTGCGGTGAGTTTGATGTGCGCGCCGGACGCCGAGCGCTTTGCCGACTACACCGGCGACTCCTTCCGGGATCTGACCCGCATCGCCTATCTGAACGCGCCCATGTGGGCGGAGCTGTTTTTGTGGAACCGGGAGTATCTGACGGAGGAGATCGATGCCTTCACCGCCCGGCTGCAGCAGCTGAAGGAATATCTACAAGAGGGGCAGCGGCAGGAGCTGGAGGCGATGTTCCGGGCCTCCTCGGCGGCCCGTGCCGCCTTTGACAAAAAAGAGAAGGAGGGGTGAACCATGCCCCGAGTGGAAGGTCAGAAGGGGAAGATCCTCCTTTTGCTGCGCATCCTCGAGCGCTACTCCGACGAGGAACATCTCATCAGCGTGCCCCGCATCCTGGAGCTGCTGGAAGCCCAGGGCGTACCCGCCGAGCGCAAGAGCATTTATTCCGACATCGAGACCCTGCAGCAGCTGGGCTATGACATCGCGCAGCAGCGGGGCCGGTCGGGCGGTTACTATCTGGCCAGCCGCCAGTTCCAGCTGCCGGAGCTGAAGCTTCTGGCGGACGCGGTGCAGGCCAGCCGGTTCATCACCCGCAAAAAGAGCGACCAGCTCATCCGCACCCTGGCCCAGTTCGCCAGCGACTGGCAGGCGGCGGACTTGAAACGGCAGGTGTTCGCCTCCAGCCGCGTCAAGACCATGAACGAGAGCATCTACTACAACGTGGACGCGCTGCACCGGGCCATCGCCGAGGACAAGCAGGTGCGCTTTGTCTACCAGGAGTGGGACCTGAACAAACGCAAGGTGGCCCGCCGGGGCGGCAGCGCCTACGAGGTGAGCCCCTGGGCCCTTTTGTGGGAGGATGAGAACTACTATCTGGTGGCCTGGGCCGAAGGCCAGGGCCTGCGCCACTACCGGGTGGACAAGATGGCCTCCATCACCCTGCTGGACGCCCCCCGCCAGGGCGCGGCGGACTACGACCCCAAAAAGATGCAGGACTATGCAAAGCCCATGTTCCAGATGTACGGCGGGCCGGTGAAGCGGGTGCAGCTTGCCTGCGACAATTCCATGATCGGCCCCATGCTGGACCGCTTCGGCACCGACGTGACGGTGGTGCCCCAGCCGGACGGCGCCACCTTCCACCTCTACGCCGACGTGGCAGTGAGCCCCACCTTCTTCGGCTGGGTGTGCGGGTTTTCCGGCAAGGTGCGCATCGTGGCTCCGGTTGAGGTGAAGGCGGAGTTCGGCGAAGCGCTGCGCACCCTCGCCGCGGCCCAGGAGGCGCTGTGAACGGCCCCGGGCCCATCGCGCCGGCGCTGCTGGCGTGGTTCCGGCAAAACGCCCGGGTGCTGCCCTTCCGCCAGGACCCCACCCCCTACCACATCTGGGTCAGCGAGATCATGCTGCAGCAGACGCGGGTGGCGGCGGCGCTGGAGCACTACCGCCGCTTCATGGCGGCCCTGCCGGACATCCCGGCCCTGGCCGCCTGCCCCGACGAAGAGCTGTTCAAGCTGTGGGAGGGGCTGGGCTACTACTCCCGGGCGCGGAACCTGAAAAAGGCGGCAACACTGATCTGCAGCGAGTACGGCGGCCGGCTGCCCGCAAGCTATGAGGAACTGCAGAAGCTGCCGGGCATCGGGGAATACACCGCCGGCGCCATCGCCTCCATCGCCTTCGGGCTGCCCGCCCCGGCGGTGGACGGCAACGTGCTGCGGGTGTTCGCCCGGCTCTACAACGACGAAAGCAACATCGCAGACCCGGCCACAAAGCGGCTGTTCACCCGCCGGGTGACGGAGCAGCAGCCCCCGGACGCGCCCGGCCCCTTCAACGAGGCGCTGATGGAGCTGGGGGCGCTGGTCTGCCTGCCGGGAGGCACGCCGCTGTGCGGCCAGTGCCCGCTGGCGGGCCAGTGCCTTGCAAGGGCGGCGGGCACCCAGCTGGAACTGCCGGTGAAAACGCCCCCCAAGCCCCGCCGGGTGCAGCCGGTGACGGTGCTGGTGGTGCGCCGGGAAAACCGCTGCCTTTTGCAGCAGCGGCCGGACACCGGCCTTCTGGCCGGCCTGTGGCAGCCCTTTCTCTTTGAGGAGGCGCTGGACGAGGGCGAGGCCCTTGCCCGGCTGGCCGACCTGGGCCTTTCGGTGGGCACGGCCCCGCCCCGGCCCCTCAAGGCCGCGAAACACATCTTCAGCCATGTGGAATGGCGAATGAGCGGCTGGGAGATCACGGCGGAGGGCGACGCCCCCGCCGGGTGCGTCTGGGCCACGGCGGAAGAGGCCGCGGGGCGCTACGCCCTGCCGGGAGCCTTCAAGGCCTACCGGCCCCTGCTCATCGGCGGCCGTTGAGCGCAAGTTTTGGTTGTAATCCGCGCCGCCGCGGGCTATAATAAGGGTAATCGCAATGCATTTTGTGCCCCGGGCCGGGGCAGCCAAAATAAAGGAGGTATCTTCCATGAAACAATCCACCTTTGTCGCGCTGGTTCTGATGCTGGCCGCCGCCGTGGGCGCTCTGACCGCCGCCTGGCTGTATGTGCGCCGCCGTGAGAAGGAGCTGGACGAGTACGAGCAGCTGCTGTTCAGCGAGGATCTGGACGAAGAGGAAGCGCCCGCCGAGGACGCCGCCCCTGCCGCCGAGCCTGACGCCGAATAAACCGCAATGCAAAGCAGCGGACGGGAAGTTTCCCGTCCGCTGTTTTTTTGCCCTTTTCGCCCCTTTGTGATATAATGCGGATATCGAACCGCGGGCCAAGGCCCGCAGACGGAAGGAGGCGCCCGGCATGAAGCGCGCGCTGCTCTGGCTTTTGATGGTCCTGTTGTTCACCGCCCTGGTGCTGGGCGGCGCTCTGGGCTTTTTCTACTATTCCACCGACGAAAAGGACCTGCCCGCCGGCACTGTGACGCTGGCGGGCCAGCCCCTCACCGAGGTTGCCGGCTACCAGTGGGAGCTGCCGGTGCTGGGGGGCGTTTTGTGGCGGGAGTTTTCTTTGAGCCCCAGCCTCGCCAGCGTTGAGCTGCAGCCCGTCACCACCCCCTCGGCGGCGCTGGAGCTGACCGGCGATCTGACCGCCGAGGGCACCACCCTGCAATTAAAGACCGCCGGCGGCGTGACGGTGTTCGAGGGCACCGCCGCCGAGTGGAAGTCCTTCACCTTCCCCCAAAACGGCGAGTACAGCCTCACCCTCAAGGCGGGGCGGCAGGCCTCCGACCGGCGGCCCGCAAAGCCGGCAGGCTACTACCAGTACCAGTGCCGGTTCTGGGTGAACGTGCAGCCCACCCTCACCCTGTCCACCCAGCAGGCGGCTCAGGGCGACGTGGTGGCGGTGTACGTGTCCGGGGCGCTGGGCGCGGGCGGTACCCCTCCCACCGCCCAGTGTGACCTGGGACCGGTGTGGTTCCGGCCCACCCAAAACGGCTGGCTGGGCTATCTGCCTGTGACCTACAACGCCGAGGGCGGCGACTATGAGGTGACCGTGACCCTGGCGGACACCAACCTCTCCGCCACCCTCTCGGTGCGCAGCACCGAATATTCCTCCGTGCAGGTGTCCTCCGGCAGTTCGGCCACCGCCGAGGCCAATGAGGAGTTCCGCCGAGCCATCTGGGCCCTTTACGACCAGGGCTCCAATGAGGCCCGCTGGACCGGGGCTTTCCAGTACCCGGCCCAGGGGACGAGCATCTTCCAACCCTACGGCGCATATCTCTACGACGGTGAGACCTCTGCGGGCCGGGCCGCCAACCTGACCCTGCTGTGCCCCGAAAACGCGCTGGCCATAAGCCCGGCGGCGGGCCGTGTGGCCTATGCGGGCGAGCTGAAACTCACCGGCAACACCGTGGTCATCGACCACGGCTGCGGCGTCAAGAGTTATCTCTTCGGGCTGGAGAGCATCTCCGGCATAGCCACCGGCGACGAAGTGACCGCCGACCAGGGCCTGGGCATCGCCGGGCGCAAGCTGATTTGGGAAGTGCGCATCGGCAACAAGAGCGTGGACCCCCAGAAGCTGACCCGGGGCGGCAGCGACGGCCTGTTCTACCGTCCGGTGGGCGACGAACTGCGCTGACGCGCCCCGAAACGCCGCTCTCTTTTGCGGCAGCGGCCCCGGCCGGGGCTGCCATTGATGTGAGGTGAATCATTTTGCAGGAAATACTCAAGTCTGCCGGCAAATGGCTGGCGCTGGTGGCGGTGCTGGTGGCAGTGCTGCTGGGCGCGGCGCTGGGGGTCATGTACACCCAGGTCTCGCCGGAGGCCCTGCCCGCCTACGCCGTGACCTTCGGCGGCGGCGAGCTGCCTCAGACCGGCTATCAGTGGAAGGTGCCCATCGCCGGTGACTGGCTGCACCGCACCCTCCACCAGGAGGGCGAGGCCGCCGACCTGGGCGAAGTGACCGGCAGCCACCCCGAACTGACGCTGCCCGCCGGCACCGAAGGGCAGCTGACCATCACCGACGCCGCGGGCGAAGTGGTGTTCGACGGCACCACCGGCGACTATGCCACCTTCGCCTTCGGCAAGAACGGCGACTACACCGCCCGGCTGACGGTGAGCCCCCAAACAAACGAGTTCGACCGCTCCCGGGTGGAGGGCTTCTGCCTTTATGAATTCTCCTTCCGGCTGATGGCCCAGCCCACCCTCACCCTCTCCCACACCAGCATGGTGCAGGGCGGCGTGATCGGGGTGCGGCTCACCGGCGTGGTGGGCGACGCGGTGCCCACCCTCAGCTGCGAGCTGGCCCCGGCGGTGTTCACCTTCCACAACAATGCCTGGATCAGCTACATCCCCGTGGACTACAACCAGTTCGGCGGCGACTACGAGATCACCGCCACGGTGGACGGCCAGACGGTGAGCGCCTCGGTGTACATCTACGGCCGGGAGAACCGGGAGCTGGACACCTACACCATCGACGGCTCGGCAGCCATTCCCTACATGGCCTCCGTGCCCAGCCAGCTGGAGGACGTGATGCCCATCTGCGACCCGGACGTCTACTGGAACGGCGCCTTCACCCAGCCGGTGGACGGCAAGGTGGTGCGGGACTACGCCGTGCTGGAATACACCGACCGCATCGATGAGCTGACCCTCTCCATCTACCCGGAGCTGGCGGCGCTGAACGACGCCATCGCCCCCCGGCGCAGCGTCAACGTGACCATGGCCGTTACCCCCGGCAAAAAGGTGCTGGCCCCCGCGGCAGGCCGCGTGGTCTTTGCGGGCACCACCACCGGCGGCGGGCGCACGGTGGTCATCGAGCACGGCTGCGGCCTCAAGAGCATCCTGTATCTTTTGGGCCGCATCGATGTGAGCGAGGGCGAGTATGTGGCCCAGAACGACGTGCTGGGCACCACCCAGGGCCACATCATCTGCGAAATGCGTCTCTACGACATCCCCATCAGCCCCTGGGAGGCCTGGCGCGGCCAGGGCGCCCTGATGTGGCAGGGATAAAGTTTTGAACCAAAAAGCCCGGCGGGGTGGAAAACCCACCCCGCCGGGCTTTTTATACCGTATGTATTTATCTTATGATATAATACAAAATCATCAGCACCGCCAGCAGCCCAACGTTCACCAGCGTGAACCAAAGCAGGTATTTCCCCTTTTGGGCGGGGTAGCGGCGGGCAAAGAACTTGTAGGAGATGAGGCTGGCCATGGAGGCGATGAGGGTGCCAAGGCCCCCCAGGTCGCAGCCGATGATGAGGGCGGGCCAGTTTTCGCTGTAGCCTGCCAGCAGCAGGGCGGCGGGCACGTTGCTGATGACCTGGCTGGCCACCACCGCCACTTCCACCTCACGCCCGGCCAGGGCCCCGGCCAGAAAGGCGGAGAATGCGGGCAGACGGCCCATGTTGCCGATGAACACGAAGAAGGCGACAAAGGTGGCCAACAGGGCGTAGTCCAGCTTTTTCAGAAGGGGCCGGTCGGCGATGAGCAGCACCGCCAGCGTCAGCCCCGCCGCAGCCAGGGGTGGCAGCAGCTTTGCGATGCAGAGCAGGCACACCCCGCCCAGGGCGGCGAAGAGGGCGATGCGCTTCGCGCTGCCTTTTCCCTCCGGCTGCACCGCCGCGCGCATGGCCTCGCTTTTGGGCACAAGGGCCAGCAGGGCGATGCCCGCCGCCGACACCGCCGCGTAGGGAGCCAGCAGGGCGCAGAACTCGAAAAAGCCCATCCCCGAGCGGTTGTAGAGGTAGAGGTTCTGGGGGTTGCCCATGGGGGTGAGCATGCTGCCCAGGTTCGCCGCCGCCGTTTGCAGCACCACCAGCGGGATGGCCAGCCGCTCACAGCCTGCCATTTCCAGCACCACCAGCCCGAAGGGCACAAAGGTGATGAGGGCCACGTCGTTGGTGACCAGCATGCTCACGAAAAAGGGCAGAAAGGTCAGCACCAGCAGCATCTGCCGGGTGGTGGAAAGCCGCCCCAGCAGCGCCGCGCCCAGCGCGTCGAACACGCCCTGCCCCTGCAGGCCCTTGCTCACCGCCATCAGGCTGAAGAGCAGGGCCAGCGTGTCCCAGTCGATGGAATCAAGATAGCCGTTGTCCGGCGGCACCGCCGCCATGGAACCCACCGCCAGCAGCGCGGCGATGGTGAGCACTGCTTCGCCCTTGGCGAAGGCGAGCGCCCCTTTCAAACACTGTTTCATGAAAATTCCTTCTCACCCGTTTTTCCGCAAAAGTGCGCCCCACGGCCTTTCGTGGGGCGCTTTTGGTTTATTCGTCCAGTTCAAAATCCCGCAGCTGCAGCTCGTCCAGCGCGGCTTCCGGCTCCGCCGCCAGCCGCCGCCCCTGGTTCAGGATGGCCGCCTCCAGGGTGTTGCGGGCCAGCCGCCCGTTGCCGTTCTCGGCGGCGTTTTCCGCCTGCTTGCGGTCGTAATAGGCCAGCAGCGGCCCGTCGCACTCCTGGGTCAGCTTGTAGCCCTTGCCCTTGGCGGTGAGCTTCGTGATGGCCAGCAGTTCGGCGCCGGTGTAGTCCGGGAATTCGATCTTGTTGGGGAAGCGGCTTCGCAGGCCGCTGTTGGACTGCAAAAACTCTTCCATCTCCTTGGTGTAGCCCGCCAGAATGACCACCAGCTCGTCCCGGTGGTCCTCCATGCCCTTCACCAGCGTGTCGATGGCCTCCAGGCCGAAGGTGTCCTGCTCGCCGCGGTACAGCGAATAGGCCTCGTCGATGAACAGCACGCCCCCCAGGGCCGACTGAATGACCTTCTGGGTCAGCGGCGCGGTGTGGCCCACATAGCGGCCCACCAGGTCCGCCCGGCTCACCTCCACCAGCTGCCCGCCGGAGAGCGCGCCGATGGCCTTGAGGTACTTGCCCACCAGCCGGGCGATGGTGGTCTTGCCGGTGCCGGGGTTGCCGGTGAAGATCATGTGCATGGAAACGCCCGCCGTCTTCATGCCGGCGGCGGCCCGCCGCCGCTGGACGGCGATGGCGTCCTCCAGCCGCAGCACATAGTCCTTCACTTCGTCCAGGCCGATGATGCCCTCCATCTCGGCCTTCACTTCCTCCAGGTCGGCGGTGTATTCCCCGGGCAAAATGGCCAGCAGGTCCGTTTCTTCCCCGCTGTCGAAGGCGGCCAGCACCCGCTCGCCCTCCCGGCGCAGGGTGACGGCGGCGGCTTTGCGGCCCCGCAGTTTGTGCTCCGCCAGGGCGGCGAAGCACCGCTCGCAGAACTCCGCCAGCCGGCCCACGCCCTGCTCGCCCTTTTGGGCCACAAGGCCCGCCAGCCCCTCGCCTGCCACGGTGAGGGTCCAGCCCAGCCGCGCCTTGGTTTTGGCGGCCAGCTCGTTCAGCTGCCGCCCGGCGATGGTCAGCAGCTCCTCTTCGCTGAAGGCCGGGGCCTCGCACTCGTCCCCCACCGCCGTGGCGAAGGCTGCGCCCATCAGCCCGGCCAGCTTCGTTTTGCCGCCGGGGCAGAGGAACACCAGATACTTGCCCTTGGCGCTCAAAGAGCCCACCGCGTCGGGAGCCAGAGCGGTGCCGGTCTCCATCAGCAGGCCCTTCTGCACCACATAGCGGCTGGCCAGCCGGGCGCTGCCGCTCACCGCCAGCTGGGCCAGCAGAGAAAGGCAGCCGGGGTGGCACTGCTCCGCGTTCTCAAAGGCCAGCACCGGGTCGGCGCCCGCCAGCATGGCGTAGAGATCCTGCAAAAAGAGTTTTTCCTGGGCCGGGCTGCCGTAGAGGGCCAGATCCATCCAGGCGACGCCCCCGGCCAGCAGGCCTTCCTCTTTCAGGGCCCGCACCGTCTCGGTGAGGGCGTAGTGCCGCCCCCGGCCCGGCTTGCCGGACAAAACGATGACGTTGCGGGGCTTTTCCCCTTCCGTGCCCAGCACGAAGGGCCGGCGGAAGGCCGCCAGCAGCGCGGCGGAAAATTCCTGCCGCCCCGCCAGCGCCGCCTGCTGCCGCTTTGCCGCTGCCTCAAAGGCGGCGTCGGTGTCCTTGGGGGCCGGTGCCGCGGCCTGGGCTTGAGCCGGGGTGAGCAGGCCGTCCCGCTCCATTTCCCGGGCAAGGCCCTGCCCCAGCCGGCTGATCTCCCGGCTCTGGGCTTCCAGCTGTTTGGTCAGCTCCTCGCTGTTTTTCAAAAGGCGCGTCCCATCGGTGTGCCGGGCCGCGTCCGCGGCGGCCTGGGTGCGCTGGGCCGCTTCTTCCAGCTTTTTCTGGGCGGCGGCAAGGCCCTCGTCGGGCTGGCGCTTCTCGCCGCCCGCGCCCCGGAACCGCCCGCCGGGGCCGAACACCCCGTTCATCAGGTCTTCCCAATCGGTGCTGCCGGCCATGGGTCACTCCTCCTTGTCCTTTTTGAGAATGGCGCAAAGGGCCTCGGCGTTCACCGCGCCCTTAAAATCCTTGGCGCTGCAGCCGGCCCGTCCGCCGCCGGCGCAGGCACAGGCACAGGCGCAGGAAACGCAGGCGCAGGCACAGGCGCATCCGCCGCCCGACCGCCGCCCCGCGCCGGAGCCACGGCTGGAACCGCCGCCAAACCCGCCGGCGCCGCCGGAGGGGCCGCCATGGGGCGGGCGGGGCCCGCCGTGATAGTGGGGGCCGTACCAGCCGCCGAAGCCGCCCAGGAAGTAGCCGCCGGAGGCACGGCGGGAGATGTTCCAGACAATGATCATGATGATCACCGCCCAGGTCAGAATCAGCCACACCAGCTCGCCCAGGTCAAAGCCGGTGCCGGCCACATCGTTCCAATCCACACCGCCGGCGCTGCCCCGGTTCATGTCCGGGTCCAGGGGCGCGGCTGCAAAGGCGGACTGGTCCGCGTAGTCGGCGGTGAAGGTAAGCCGCGCGCCCTCGGGCAGGTCGGTCCACTCGCCCTGCACCCCGTTGGGGGTGCCGAACAAGTCGCCGGTGACCGGCTCGCCCTCCAGTTCGGCGGCGTAGCTGGCCCGGGCGTCGCCGTCCTCCCAGGTGAAGGTGAGCTGCTTTGTCTCGGCCTCGTCGAACCAGCCGGGGGTGAACTCAAAGTTCACCGAGCCATCGTCGTAAATCTCATAGAGATGGGTCACGTGCAGAGTGAACATCAGCCGCACCGTCTCGCCGGCGTAGTAGCGGCGGTCCAGATCCAGCCGCACATAGCTGCCCCCCTCCGACCAGTAATAGAGGTCGGAGATGGTGTCGCTGTGGCTCACCGGCTGGATGCTGTCGTTGGGCACGCCCACCTTCACCCATTCCAGCGGCCCGGCGCTGGTGGAATCCAGCACCTTCCAGTGGATGTCGTAGTCGATGTCGGCGCTGCCGTCCGGCTGAAGGCGCACGGTGATGAAATACTTTTCGATTTCGTCCAGGTTGGCAGCGCTCACCGCCGGGCAGAACAGGGCCGCCGCAAGCAGCGCCAGCGCCGCGAGGGTCAGGGCGAAGCGTTTCAGTTGTTTCATCGGTCGCCCTCCTTCCCTCTCAGCTGGCAGATGTGCTCCATCTTGGCGCTCTCGGCCCGGATGGCCGCGCACCGGGGGTCGTTCCAGATGGTTTTCCAGTCGTCGGCAAGGATGTTGCCCAGCCCGTCGCCGGAAAGCCAGCTCTGGCAGGGCACCACCGTGCCGTCGGGAGCCACGGCCATGTTGCTCAAACACGCCCCGCAGGTGGGGGCCATGGTCAGCCCCAGGCCAAGCAGGGTCTCGGGGGGCAGCCAGCCGGGGCTGGTGAAGTCGATTTCCATGCCCTTTTCGGCGCAGTATCCCACCGCCTGCCGCAGAATGGCTTCCAGCTCTTCGGGGGAAAGGCGGGTGGCGCGGCTGCCCTCGGTGAGGGCCCCGCCGGTGGGGATGAGACCCGAGCAGGTGACGTAGCGCACGCCGAGGCCGTGGAGGAACTCCAGAGTGGCGGCGTAGTCGGCGTTCAGGCTGCACAGGGGGGTGTTCACGCTCACCGACAGCCCCGCCGCCAGGGCGTTGCGGATGCCCGCCACCGTGTCGGCAAAGCCGGGCGCGCCCACAAGGGTATTATGGGCCGTTTCGTCGGCGCTGTAGAGGGTGATTTGCACGCTGTCGAGACTGGCTTCATAGAGCGCCTGGCAAAGCTCGGGAGTGAGCAGCCGGCCGTTGGTATTCAGCCGGGTGACGAACCAGCGGGCCGCGTCCACCAGTTCCGCCAGGTCGGCGCGCATGGTGGGCTCGCCGCCGGTGAAGGTGACTTGAGGCACCCCCGCCTTGCGCAGGGCGTCCAGCACCTTCTTCCAGCCGGCGGTGTCCAGCTCTTTCACTCCCGCCTCCGGCTGACCGGCGGCGTAGCAGTGCAGGCACTTCTGGTTGCAGTTCCAGCGGCCCTCCTTTTCCATGGCGCTGACCATCAGGTCCATGCGGTGGGGTGCGGTCATCTGGGGGGCGTAGTCCCCCAGGCTGATGGGCTGCACCTCCTCCGGCGGCTCCTGGCCCCGGGCGATGGCGATGAAGCTTTGCAGCATCCGGTCCAGCTCGGCCCGCATGCGGTCCGGCTTCACCCCGGGGTAGACCCGCCGGGCGGCGGCCACCGCTTTGTCGGCCAGACCTTCCAGGTCTTCGTCGGGCACTTCCCGGTCGGCGTAGGGGGCCAGCGCGTCCATCAGGCAGGCCAGCAGAATGGCCCAGGAAATGTTCAGCGGCAGCACGTCGTGGCCGTTGAGGATGACCACATAGGGCACGCTGCGCCGCAGATGTGTGGCGGGGGGCAGCATATGCAGCCGCACCACGCCCGGCCCGCCGGGGTTCAGGGTGATGTGGCGCACCTGAGAAAGGTATTTCCGGCGGAACAGAAATTCCCGCAGGGTCACAAGGTCGATCACGTTTCCCACTCCTTTTTGCCGCCGCGCGGGCGCTTTGCTCTATTGTATCACACCGGCCCCGGCAAAAAAAGACCGCACCAAGGGCTTTTCCCGCCCCGAAAATGCAAGAAAATGCGTCTTTTTCATAGATAATTTACAATTTCGCCCCACACAAATCCCATTCTTTTCTTTATAATATGAATAAAGGACCGGGGCGCGCACAGCGCCCCTCTTTCAACGTTTTTGCCGGGAGGGTCTGCCAATGGACGGCCGGGAGCATTTTGTGGTGTTCGACGGGGTGTGCAAGTACTATCAGATGGGCGAAACGCGCATCGCCGCCGCTGACCACATCAGCTTTTACATTGACGAGGGAGAGTTCTGCGTCATCGTGGGGCCCTCCGGCGCGGGCAAAACCACCGTGCTGAACATGCTGGGGGGCATGGATGTGTGCGATGAGGGCCACATCTGGCTGGACGGCGCCGAGATCAGCGCCATGAACCAGCGCCAGCTCACCGGCTACCGCCGCCACGACGTGGGGTTTGTGTTCCAGTTCTATAATCTGGTGCAGAACCTCACCGCGCTGGAAAACGTGGAGCTGGCCAGCGAGATCTGCCGCGACCCCCTGCCCGCCGCCGAGACGCTGGAGCATGTGGGCCTGGGGCAGCGGATGGCAAACTTTCCGGCGCAGCTTTCGGGCGGCGAGCAGCAGCGGGTGTCCATCGCCCGGGCGCTGGCCAAGAACCCGAAAATCCTTTTGTGCGACGAGCCCACCGGCGCGCTGGACTACAACACCGGCAAGCAGGTGCTGAAGCTTTTGCAGGACACCTGCCGCAAGACCCGCCGCACGGTGATCGTTATCACCCACAACAGCGCCCTCACCGCCATGGCGGACCGGGTGATCCGCATCAAGAGCGGCCAGGCCATCTCCAACGAGACGAATCCCAACCCCACGCCGGTGGAACAGATCGAGTGGTGAACAAGAGTTGCTGAACCGTACATACCGAAAGTCCATTTTGCGCACGGTGCGGGCGAGCCTTTCCCGCTTTGTGGCCATTTTTGCCATCGTGGCGCTGGGCGTGGGCTTTCTTTCCGGCCTGCTGGCCGCACCGGTGGACATGCGCCTTTCCGCCGATGAGTACTGCCGCGAGGCCAATCTCTACGACATCAAAATACAGTCCACCCAGGGCCTCACCGACGAGGACCTTGCCGCCGTGCGGGCGGTGGAGGGCGTTTCGGGCGTGATGCCCGCCCGGGACATGGATCTGGTGCTCACCAGCGAAAGCGGCGAGAGCCTGACCACCCGGCTGCAGAGCATTCCCG
This sequence comes from Candidatus Allofournierella merdipullorum, assembly GCF_048426865.1. Taxonomy (NCBI): domain Bacteria; kingdom Bacillati; phylum Bacillota; class Clostridia; order Eubacteriales; family Oscillospiraceae; genus Allofournierella; species Candidatus Allofournierella merdipullorum. Next base: position 29,690 of record NZ_DBFNWJ010000008.1, on the reverse strand, counting down.
AAGAGGACCTGCCCGAGGCCGACCGGCTGAATCAGCTGACACTGGTGGAGGGGCGGATGCCCAGCGCCCCCGGCGAGATCGCCGTGGGCCTGACCAAGGACTTTTCCGGCACCATTCCCGCCATCGGCGACGTGCTGACGGTGAACCAGACCGAGAACGACGAGAACGTCACCGACGCGCTGCCCCAGACCTTCACGGTGGTGGGCACCGTGCGCTCGGCGGCCTATTTCTCGGTGGAAGCGGAGTACACCAACACCGGCACGGGCACCATCGGCCTGTTCGCCTACGCGCCGGAGTCCAGCTTTGACATGGACTATTACACCACCTTCTACCTCCCGGTGGAGGGCGCGAAGGAGCTGAACTCCTTCTCCGCCGCCTACGAGGACAAGGTGGACGGGGTGATGGAGGGCCTTGAGGCCATCCAGGACGAGCGGGTGCAGGCCCGGTACGAGGAGATCATCGACGAGGCCGAGGCGGAGCTGGAAGACGCCTGGGCCGAGTACGAGGAGAAGAAGGCGGAGGCCGAACAGGAGCTGGCGGACGCCGCGCAGGAACTGGAAGACGGCTGGGCGGAACTGGCAGACGCGGAGCAGGAGCTGGCGGATGCCAAGCTGGAGATCGACCGGGGCCAGGCGGAGCTGGACGACGGAAAAGACGAATTCTACCGGGCGCTGCCGGGCTACAAGCAGCAGATCGCCGACGGCTATTCCAAGCTGGAATCCAGCCGTGCCCAGCTGGACAGCGCCCAGACCCAGCTGGACGAGGGCCGCGCCCAGCTGGACCAGCTGAGCGAGGGCAAGGCCGCTTTCTGGACCATGGTGGAAACGCAGATCAATCCCCTGCTCACCCAGTACGGCCTGCCCCCCATCGACACCTCCGACCAGTCGGACGCCGCCACCATCACCGCCATCGAGCAGGTGCAGACTCTGGTGGGCCTTGCGCCCTCCCTGCCCGAGGGATTCGACCCGGCGCAGCTGGAACAGCTGGGGCAGCTGAACGAAGGCCTGGCGGCGCTGGCCGCCCAGGGCACCACCCTGGACGCCTCGCTGGCGGCTCTGGACGAAAAGCAGGCCGAGATCGACGCCGGCCGCCGCCAGATCGAGGACGGTCTGAGCGAGCTGCAGGCCCAGGAGCGGCAGCTGGAAAAGACCAAAATAGAAACCGAAAATCAGTTTGCCGTGGCGGATGAAAAGCTGCTGGACGCGCGCCAGCAGTACGCCGACGGCCTGGCCGAGCTGGAAGAGGGCCGGCAGGAACTCATCGACGGCCAGAAGGAGTACGAGGACGCCAAGGCCGAGGCCGAACAGGAACTGGCGGACGGCAAGGAAGAAATCCTGGACGCCGAGAGCGAAGTGCGCGAGATCGAGAAGGGCAAGTGGCTGCTGGGCGACCGCAGCGATAACACCAGCTTCTCCAGCTACGGCGACAACGCCGACAAGATCGCGGCCATCGCCACGGTGTTCCCGGTGTTCTTCTTCCTGGTGGCGGCGCTGGTGGCGCTGACCACCATGACCCGCATGGTGGAGGAAGAGCGTGGCCAGGTGGGCACCATGAAGGCCCTGGGCTACACCCGCGGCCAGATCGCCGCCAAATACATCCTCTACGCCCTCACCGCCAGCCTGGCGGGCAGCGGGGTGGGCATGCTCATCGGCATGCAGCTGTTCCCCCGCATCATCCTCAGCGCCTACAACATCATGTACGACCTGCCCGACCTTCTGACCCCCTTCAACTGGGGCTTCGGGCTGCTGGCCACCGGCGCGGCCGTTGCCTGCACCCTGCTGGCCACCCTGAACGCCTGCTGGGCCGAGCTGCGGGAGCAGCCCGCCAGCCTGATGCTGCCCAAAGCCCCCAAGGCGGGCAAGCGCATCCTGCTGGAGCACATCGGCCCCGTGTGGCGGCGGCTGCGGTTCACCCACAAGGTCACCGCCCGCAACCTGTTCCTTTACAAAAAGCGCTTCTTCATGACGGTGGTGGGCATCGCCGGCTGCACCGCCCTGCTGGTGACCGGCTTCGGTTTGCAGGACTCCATCTCCGACATCGTGGAAAAACAGTTCGACGAGCTGGCCCACTATCAGATGCTGGTGTCGCTGCAGGACGAGAGCGCCCTGGACGGCCAGGACCTTGCCGCCATTCTGAACGATGAGACAAAGGTGACCGGCCATCTGGCGGTGAGCCAGCAGGACGCCACCGTGGTGCCCGAGGAGGGCGGCGAAGAGGATAACCTCTACATCGTGGTGCCCTCCGACACCGAGGCGATGACGGAATACTTCACCTTCCGCCAGCGCACCACCGGCGAGACGGTGCCCTTTGAGGAGGGCTCGGTGGTCATCAGCGAAAAGCTGGCCGAGCGCCATGACCTCTCGGTGGGCGACGCCATCACGGTGGAGAACGCCGACGGCGACGAGGCCTCCTTCACCATCACCGGCGTGTGCGAGAACTACATCTACCACTACCTCTACATGAGCGAGGACGTCTACCGCGACGCCTTTGGCGAAGAGCCGGAGACCAACCTGCTCTACTGCCGCCTGGCGGAGGGCGTGGACACCCCCGAGGCCGAGGATGAGCTGGCCACCGCCCTGCTGAAATGCCGGGACATCGCCGGCGCCCAGTTCACCCACGAGATCACCGCCAGCTTCCGCCAAAGCCTGGACAGCATCAACTACATCGTGGTGGTGCTCATCATCGCGGCGGGGGCGCTGGCCTTCGTGGTGCTCTACAACCTCACCAACATCAACATCACCGAGCGCTCCAAGGAGCTGGCCACCATCAAGGTGCTGGGCTTCTACGACGGCGAGGTGGGGGCCTACATCTACCGCGAGGCTTCCGTGCTCACCCTCATCGGCACGGTGTGCGGCCTTGTGTTCGGCATCGCGCTGCACACCTTCGTCATCCGCACCGCCGAGGTGGACATGGTGATGTTCGGCCGCTCCATCTATCCCATGAGCTTCGTCTGGTCGGCTTTGCTGACCATCGCCTTCAGCCTGCTGGTGAACCTTGTGATGTACCGCAAGCTGAAAAACATCAGCATGGTGGAGAGCATGAAGGCCCCCGAATAAGGGCCGCCGCCTCCCCCGCACAGACAGAAAAACGCCCCCGCGCAGAAAGCTTCTGCGCGGGGGCGTTCTTTTTTTGTCACCGGCCGTCAAAGGGCAGGCGCACCGTGAAGCAGGCGCCGCCCAGCTCCGACGGGCCCGCCTGCGCCGTGCCGCCGTTCTGCCGGGCGATGCGCTGCACGATGGCAAGGCCCAGCCCGTTGCCGCCCACCTCCCGGCTGCGGGAGCGGTCCGCCCGGAAGAAAGGCTCAAAAACGCGTTCGGCCGCCTCGGGCGGGATGCCGGGGCCGTTGTCCTCCACCCGCAGCACCGCGAAGCCATCGCTGTTTTCCAGCCGCACCCGCACCCGGCCGCCGCCGTATTTCACGGCGTTGCCCAGCAGGTTCAGCACCAGCTGGCGGTAAAGTTCCGGGCTGCCGTCGGCAAAGGCTTCGCCCTCCACCTGCATCTCGGTGCCAAAGCCGCCCAGCTCCCCCGCCGCCTCCCGGGCGATGCGGCCCAGGTCGATGCGGCGGCAGAAGGCCGGCGCCCGGTTGGAGCACAGCTGCAAAAGCTGCTCCACCAGCGTGTTCAGCCGCTCCAGATTTTCGCCCAGCCGCGCCAGCAGCACCCGGTGCTCCTCCGGCGTGCGCTCCTTCAGCCCGAACACCTCCAGCCGGCTCTGCATCGCCGCCAGCGGGGTGCGAAGCTCGTGGGCGGCGCTGGCGGCAAACTCTTTCTGCATCCGGTAGGCCTGGCCCACCCGTCCGGTCATCTCCTGCAGCGCCAGCGCCAGCTGGTAGCTCTCGTCCCGGGTGCGGGGCAGCGGCAGCCGGCCCGGGTCCATGTTCTCGGCGTCCAGCGTTTTCACGCTGGCGGCCAGCTGTTCCAGCGGGCGCAGCTGACGGCGCACCAGCAGATAGGCCGCGGCGCTGCCCGCCAGGATGACCAGCACCATGGCCGCCAGGTTCTGCACCCGAAAGGTGCTGTGGGCGGCGGATGCGATAACGGCCGGCTCGCAGGCGACGCCATCGCTCTCAATAACGCTGTCGTCGGCCCCCACCATGGCCGGCTCGGTGAGGGGCAGCGCCTCCATCATGTGGGCCGAGGTGGAAAGGGACACCGCCGTGAGCAGCAGGCAGCACACGCTCATCACCCCCGCCACGATGGCGGTGAGCTTGAAGCGCAGGGAAAGATGAAAGCGTTTCATGGCTGTTCCTCCAGACAATAGCCCTCGCCGATGCGGGTGCGGATGGGGTCGCAGCCCAGCGCCGTGCGCAGCTTGCGGCGCAGGGTGGAGATGTGCACCCGGGCGGAATTGGAAAATTCGTCCGCAGCCTCGCCCCAGACGTGCTCGATGAGTTCCGCCTGGCTCACCGTGCGGCCGGCGTACAGCAGCAGGTATTCCAGCAGCGCCGTTTCCTTGGCGGTGAGGGCCAGCGGCCGGCCTCCGGCGCACACCCGGCGGGAAGCGGTGTCCATGGTCAGCGCGCCGCAGGCCAGCACCCGGCTCTCCTGCACCGTGCGGCGGCGCAGCAGCGCCCGCACCCGGGCCAGCAGCTCGGCAAAGTGGAAGGGTTTGGTCATGTAGTCGTTGGCGCCCTCGTCCAGCCCGGCTATTTTGTCCTCCAGGTCCGCCCGGGCGGACAGGATGAGCACATTGGTCTGCTTGTCGTAGCTGCGCAGCCGCTGCAGCACCTCCATGCCGTCCATGCCGGGCAGGTTCAAGTCCAGTACCAGCAGGTCGTAATCCACGTCGAACAGCATCAGGTCCGCCTCGTCGCCTCGGGCCGCCGTGTCCACCGCGTAGCCCTCCAGCGCCAGCCCTTCCGCCAGCGCCTCCCGCAGGTCCACATCGTCCTCTGCCACCAGAATGCGCATGCTGCCGCCTCCCTTCCTGTTTCGTGTCTTTTGATTATAGCACAAACCGATGTTAAATCCGTATAAACCCCGGATTTAACCGGATTTAACCCCCGGTGTGGTATAGTCGGTGCCGTGGGCTGCCCCAGCGGCAGCGGAAAGGAGCACACACCGTGGAACAGACCGCGAATGTTTTGAACACCAAACGCCGCAAAATGCTGGCGGCCGCCGGGGCCGGGCTGGCCCTGTGCGTCCTCACCGGCCTGTGGCTTGTGCGGCCCCGGGCCGCCGAGGAACCGCCCCTGCGCCGGGAGTATCCCGTCAGCCGCCAGGACGTGACCGTGGGCGTGGACGCGGCGGGCAGCATCCAGTCCCGCCAGTGGGGCCAGTTCGCCCCGGTGGCCGTGAAGCTGAAGGAATACCGGGTGAGCCTGGGAGCGCAGGTGGCCGAGGGGGACGTGCTGGCGGAATACGATCTTGAGGACCTGCAGCGTCTGGCCCGGGAGAGCGAGGCGCGCCTGGCCGAAAAGCAGAGCGCGCTGGACAAACTGGACCTGCAGAAAAAGGACGACGAGGCCCGGCTGCAGAAAGAGCTGGATGACCTGGTGGGACAGGGCGCGCCGGAAGAGCAGCTGCGGCCGGTGCGCGAGGCGCTGGCGCAGAATGAGCTGGACACCGCCGACGCGCAGCGGCAGCGGGAGGAAGCCCTCACCGCCGACTACGAGGGCCAGGCGGCGGAAAAGCAGCAGCAGGCGGACACGGCAAAGGCCGCCCGGGAACAGGCCCTGGCCCAGCTGAAGCAGACCGAACAGCAGCTGCAGGAAAAGCGGGACGCCCGGGACGCGCTGCGCAAAAAAGAGGACAGCCAGATCGAGACCATGAAGCAGCAGGCGGCGGTGGAGCGGCAGGCGCTGGACAGTCAGATCGAGGCTGCCCGGCTGGCCCGGGACGCCGCCAAAACCGAGCGGGACGATTTGCTGGCGCTGTGCGCCGACCCCACCCTGCGGGCCGACCGTGCAGGCACCGTCACCGCGCTGGGCGGCACGCCCGGCCTCGCGGCGGACCCCGCTTCGCCGCTGGCGAAGATCGGCGACGCGGGCCAGCGCAGCCTTGTCCTTCAGGTGGACGTGGGCAGCATCCAGCCGGGGCAGGAGGTCAGCTTTTATGTGGACGCCTACCCCGAGGCCACCTTCACCGGCCGGGTGGAGTCGGTCTCCCGGCTGCAGAACGACGGGGGCAAGTTCGAGGTGCGGGCCTCCTTTTCCGAGGGCGGCCAGCCCCTCTACGACGGGATGGGCGCCAACGCCACCCTCATTATCAAACAGAAAAAGGACGTGGTGGCGGTCTCCAACAAGGCCATCCAGTTTGAGGACGGCGAAAGCTTTGTCTGGCTGGCGGACGAAAACGGCCAGCTGCGCCGCCAGACGGTGGCCACCGGCTTTTCCAACGGCCGCATCACCGAAATTCTGAGCAGCCTGCAGGAGGGCGACGTGGCGCTGGTGGAGGAACAGTATGAGGATCGGTGAGCTGCTGCGCCTGGTGCGGGTGAACACCCTGCAGAACAAGGGCCGGGTTCTGCTCACCAGTCTGGGCATCATCGTAGGCTCCGCCACCATCGTGCTGGTCACCGCCATCGGCCAGGGCGCGAAAGACGAGGCCGAAGCCCAGTATTCGGGAATGTCCGCCGACACCATCTTCGTGAACCCGGACTACCAGCAGCTGCAAAACTTTGACACCACAAAGCTGGAAAAGCTCACCCCGGAGCTGATGGACCTCATCTGGGAGGAGAACCCCGCCCTCACCTCCATCTGCCTGCGCAGCGAAAACGGCGCCAAAGTGCAGCTGGGGCGCACCGAGGAATACCTCACCGTGACCGGCGTGACCCCGGACTACAGCCGGGTGTTCTCCCTGGATTTTGCCGAGGGGGGCGATTTTTCCGAGGAAGACTTTGACAGCCAGCGCCGGGTGGCGGTGGTGGGCGGAAAGATCGCCGAAAAGTATTTCGGCGACGCCCAGAGCGCCGTGGGCCGCAAGCTGCGCATCGGCGAGGTGTGGTTTTCCATCGTGGGGGTGCTGCGCTCCAGCGGCGACGGCCTGCAGGGGGTGGACAGCGACAACGCCATCTACATCCCCTGGACCACCATGCAGGACTGCAAGCTGGACGGCGAGGGCTCGGTGCCTCAGCTCACCGCCAAGGCGGCCAGCGTGCAGCAGGTGGAGCAGGCCATGAAGCGGGTGAAGAGCACCATGAACTACTACATGGACGAGGCCTACAAATACAAGGTGGAGGACGCGGGCAGCCGCATCGAGGCGGCCACCCGTTCGGCCCGCACCATGAGCATGCTGCTGGTGTCGGTGGCCATGATCGTGCTCACGGTGGGCGGCATCGGCATCATGAACGTGCTGTTCGTCACCATCAAGGACCGCACCCGGGAGATCGGCGTGCTCAAGGCGCTGGGCGCGCAGGCCGAGACCATCCTGCTCCAGTTCCTGCTGGAGTCGGTGTCCATCGGCGTGGTGGGCGGCCTTCTGGGCCTTGCGTGCAGCGCCGTGGGTCTGTGGGTGCTGGGTTTTTCCGGCATGCCCCTCTCCCCTTCCGTGCAGGGAGCCGCCGCGGCCTTTGTGTTCGCGGTGCTCACCAGCGCTTTGTTCGGGTTCTATCCGGCCTGGAAGGCTTCCTGCCTCAAGCCGGTGGACGCATTGAGTTATGAATAAACAAAAGGAGTTTTGAACCATGAAGACCAAGATTTTTGCCATCGCGCTCGCCCTTTCCCTCGCCGCCTGCCTCACCGCCTGCGGCCAGCCTTCCTCCGCCTCTCAGCCGGGCGCTTCCGGCAGCGGCAGTTCCCAGAGCAGCCCCGAGGTGACCGAGACGTTCTACGGCCGGGTGAGCAAAGTGGCGGGCAACGAGCTGACGCTGGACCTGGCGAATCTGCCCGGCACCGACGATGCCGCCAGCGCCCCCGCGGACGAGGACGGCGAGATGCCCGCCACGGTCATGACCCCCGCCACCGAGGCGGGCGAAGGCACGGGCGGCCAGGTGGGCGCCGAGGAGCGCACCGAGCTGGATTACACCGGCGAGAGCCGGGATTTCACCATCCCCGGCGGGCTGAAGATCACCGGGGCCGACGGCTCCGAAAAGCAGCTGACCGACGTGAAAAAGGGCAGCGTGCTGACCATTTTCACCAACGGCAGCGGCCAGGTGACCGACGTGGTGCTGTATGAGTGAGATGCTGCGGCTGGACGGCGTGTGCAAAAGCTACCCCATGGGCGAGGAGCGGGTGCAGGTGCTGCGCAAGGTGAGCCTTGCGGTGGAGGCGGGCGAGTTCGTCTCCATTCTGGGAGCCTCCGGCAGCGGCAAATCCACCCTGATGAACATCATCGGCTGCATGGACAGCGCCGATGAGGGCAGCTACCGCCTGGAGGGCGAGGATGTGTTCGCCCTGGACCCCCGGCAGCTGGCCGCGCTGCGCAACCGCAAGATAGGCTTTATCTTTCAGCGCTATCACCTGCTGCCCCAATACGACGTGCTGCAGAACGTGATGATGCCGCTGCTGGTGCGGGGCGTGCCCCACGGCGAGGCGGAGCGCCTTGCCCGGGAGGAGCTTGCCGCCATGGGCCTGCAGGAACGGCTGAAACACCGGCCCAACCAGCTTTCGGGCGGCCAGCAGCAGCGGGTGGCCATCGCCCGGGCATTGGTGGGGCGGCCCGCCCTGCTTCTGGCGGACGAACCCACCGGCGCGCTGGACGCCGCCACCGGCCGGGAGATCCTGGAGCTGTTCCGCCAGCTGAACCGCCAGGGGCACACCATCCTCCAGATCACCCACGACCTCACCGTGGCCTCCGCCGCCGGGCGCATCCTGCACCTGCGGGACGGAGTGCTCACGGCCCAGTTAAAAAAAACCCCCGGGGCGCGGCCAGTCGGCCGCGCCCCTGTTCTTATTTTATTGCTATCAGCCCTGCACGGTGAAGCTGCCGGCGATCTCGTAGGCAGTCTCGGCAGTGATGACCGCCTCGCCGGCGGCCACAACGGTCACAACACCGTTCTCGTCCACGGTGGCAACGGTCTCGTCGCTGGAGGACCAGGCCAGGGTGGTGGCGTCCACAGCGGCGCCGGTCTCGTCGGCGGCGGTCAGGGTGACGGTGCCGCCCACGGCCACCTCGCCGTCAGCGGTGAGGGTCAGCTCCTTCGGGCCGCTCCACACGGTGATCATGGCCTTGCCGCGGGTGCCGTCCGGAGCCAGGACCAGCAGGCTGGTGTGGCCTTCCTTCACGGGGGTCACAACGCCGTTCTCGTCCACGGTGGCGATGGCAGCGTCGCCGGTCTTCCAGGTCAGCTGGCCGGCCAGCTCGGCGGGCTCAACGGTCACGTTGGCCTGCACGGCGCCGTCGGCCATATGCAGGCTCAGCTCCTCCACCGTCAGGGTCTCGGTGGCCACAGAGGCGGAAGAGGCAGCGGAAGACGCGGAAGTGCTCGCGCTGGCAGAGCCAGACTGGGCAGCCGCGCCGCAGGCGCTCAGAGCCAGAGACAGAACGGCGGCAGAAACAACGATCAGTGCTTTCTTTTTCATTTGTTTTGTCCTCCTTGACGTTTGCGCTCGCCGCGGCGGCCGCCCTCCCGGTACAGAAAAACCCCGGCACGCATTCGCGTGCCGGGGCCTTCTTGGTGGAGAATTAGGGACTCGAACCCCAGACTTCCTGCGTGTGATGCAGGCACTCTAACCAGCTGAGCTAATCCTCCGCGACGACGTTTATTATAGCACGCCGCAGGCAAAAATGCAAGAGGGAATTTTCAAAGTTTTTTGCCCGGCGCAGAAGGTCGTTTTTCCTTGCATTGGGCCGGGGCGCGTGGTATTCTTTATAGGTATTGAAACCATTCTGGAAATGCGCGGGGGAATTTGTATGCGGATCGGATTCGACAACAAGCTCTACATTCAAAAGCAGACCGAAAACATCCTTGCCCGGATCGACAAGTTCAAGGGCAAACTGTATCTGGAGTTCGGCGGCAAGCTGTTCGACGACTACCACGCCGCCCGGGTGCTGCCCGGCTTTGACGTGAACGGCAAAATTCGTCTTTTGCACGAGCTGCGTGACAAGGCCGAGATCATCTTCTGCGTCTCCGCCGGCGACATTGAAAAGACCAAGATGCGCGCGGATCTGGGCATCAGCTACGACATGGAAGTGCTGCGCCTCATCGACGACATCACCTCCATGGACATCGCGGTGAACAGCGTGGTCATCACCCAGTATACCGGCCAGCCCGCCGCCGACGCCTTTGCCAAAAAGCTCGCCAGCCGGGGCGTGAAGAACTACATCCACCGGCCCATCGCCGGCTACCCCATGGCGGTGGACCACATCTGCTCCGACGAGGGCTACGGCTCCAACCCCTACATCGAGACCACCAAGCCTCTGGTGGTGCTCACCGCCCCCGGCCCCGGCAGCGGCAAGCTGGCCACCGCCCTGTCCCAGGTGTACCACGAGTACAAGCGGGGCGTGATGGCTGGCTACGCCAAATTTGAGACCTTCCCCATCTGGAACCTGCCTCTGAAGCACCCGGTGAACCTGGCCTACGAGGCGGCCACCGCCGATCTGGACGACGTGAACATGATCGACCCCTTCCATCTGGAAGCTTACGGCGAGACCACCGTGAACTACAACCGGGATGTGGAGGCCTTCCCCATCGTGCAGAACATTCTGGCCCGCATCACCGGCGACAAGGACTTCTACCGCAGCCCCACCGACATGGGCGTGAACATGGCGGGCTACGCCATCTTCGACGACGAGGCGGTGCGCGAGGCGGCCACCCAGGAAATCCTGCGCCGCTACTACAAGGCCGCCTGCGACGCAAAGCAGGGCAAGGCCAGCGAGGCCGCGCTGCACAAGATCGAGAATATCCTGCAGCAGCTGAACGTGCACACCGACAGCCGGGCCGTGGTGGCTCCGGCGCTGGAAAAGCAGAAGGCGGCGGGCAAGCCCGCGGCGGCGTTGCAGCTGCCCGACGGCCGCATCATCACCGGCAAGGCCAGCGACCTGATGAGCGCCTCCAGCGCCACCGTTCTGAACAGCATCAAGGCGCTGGCGGGCATCCCCGACGAGGTGCTGCTCATCAGCCAGCAGGTGCTGGTGCCTCTGCTGCGGCTGAAGATCGACTACCTCCACAGCCGCGCCAGCGTTCTGAAAGTGGACGACGTGCTGGCGGGCCTTGCGGTGAGCGCTGCCACCGACGAGACCGCCGCCAAGGCTCTGGCCGCCCTCAAGGACCTGCGGGACTGCGACATGCACTCCACCCAGATGCTGCACAGCGGCGACGAGGGCACCCTGCGCAAGCTGGGCGTGCGCCTGACCATGGAGCCTGTCTACCCCGGCAAGGACCTGTTCTTCTGAGACGCAAAAAAATCCCCCGCGCTCACCGCGCGGGGGATTTTTCTGTTTTTTACAGCTCGATGTCCTGCAAACGCAGCAGGGCGAAGATGTAAATTTTCAGCGCCTGCATCAGCTGGTCGATGTTCGCGCCCTCGTTGGCGCCGTGCATGGGGCCGGCGAAGTCGGGCAGGACGGTGTCCAGCCGCTCGGGGCCGAAGCTCACCGCACGGGGGAAGTGCCGGGCGTAGGTGCCGCCGCCCATGGTGAAGGGCTTGGCGTTTTCGCCGGTGACCTCGTTGTAGGTGTCCACCAGAGCCTGAATGGCCGCATCGTCGGCGCTGATGTAGAAGGGCTTGTTCCAGCGGGCGTCCTCCACCGTGCCGGTGCCGCCCAGCGCCTCGGAGAGCCGCCGGGCAATTTCCTCGCCGGTGATGCTGGTGGGGTAGCGGCTGTCCACATCCTGGCGCAGCCGTCCGTCCCGGATGGTGATCATGCCGCCGATGATGGTCAGCGGGTCGAAGGCCTCGTCCTGCGCGGCAATGCCCACGCCGCTGCCGTCGGTGGCGTGGTGCAGCTTCTGCAGCACCTTCAAAAAGGCGTTCTCCTCCTCGGTGCAAAGCTGATTGTCCAGCAGGTAGTCCACGATGAGGCCGATGGCGTTCACCGTGCCCGCGGGCATGGCGGCGTGGCCGCCCTTGCCCCAGCCGCGGATGCGCACCGCGCCGTTCTCTTCTTCCAGGGTGATGCCCTGGCGCTCGGAGAGCTTGGAAATATCGCCCTTCACCAGGCAGCTGGCCCGGTCGGGGATGACGTTGTGGGCAACGCCGCCCTCAAACTCCAGCAGGTTGCCGGCGAGGGGATTGCTCACCAGCTCGCCGTTGAAGCCGCCCTTTTCGCCGTTGCACACCGGAAACTCGGCGTCCGGCGAGAAGCAGAAGGCGGGGGCTGCATAGTGCTCCAGGTAATAGTCCACGTCCACCATGCCCGTCTCCTCGTTGGCGCCCAGCAGCGCCCGCACGGAGTGTTTCAGGGGGACGTTGTTCTCCTTCATAAACTTCAGCGCGTACAGGCACAGCACGCTGGGGCCCTTGTCGTCGGCCACGCCCCGGCCAATGAGCCAGCCGTCCTTCACCTGCATGTCGAAGGGGTCGGCGGTCCAGCCGTTGCCCTGGGGCACCACGTCCAGATGGGTGATGGTGGCGATCTGGGTGTCGGTGGCGCCCTTCAGTTCGGCCCAGCCGATGTAGTTTTCGCAGTTGTGGGTGTCGAGGCCCATCTCCCCGGCAATGGCCAGGCCTTCCGCCAGGGCGGCGGCGGGGCCGGGGCCGAAGGGCTTGCCCTCTTCGGGCTTGCCCTCCACACTGGGCACATCCACCAGGCGCTTGATGTCGCGGATCACGTTCTCCCGGTTGGCCGCCACGAAAGCGTCCACCGAGGCGCGGTAAGTTTCAAACAGCATAGCGATTATCTCCTTTTCCGTCGGTCGATACTGCTATTATACCACTGCGGGCCGCCCTTGAAAACCATTTGCCCGTCGGGTATTTTCTGTTATAATGAAGGGGAATCCAACGAAACGCGAGGACCCATTGATGAAGGACAAAAAGGCCCTGAAAACCAATCTCATCTTCGCCGGTGTGCTGCTGGCGGTGGCGCTGGCGATGTTCGCGGTGCTGCAGCTGCGCCCGGAGGGCGGCACAGCCCTGCTCACCTGGGGCGAAGACGGGCAGACCATGGAAATTCCCCTAAACAAAAACGCCCGCTACGACGTGGACACCGGCATCTACACCATCCATCTGGAGGTGAAGGACGGCGCCATCGCCTTTGTGGACTCCCCCTGCCCCGACCATCTGTGCGAGGGGTACGGCTGGCTGAGCCGCCAGGACGACTGGGCCGCCTGCCTGCCCGCCAAGGCCAACGTGGTGGTGATGAGCGAGGGCGGCTGACCGCCCGGAAAGGAGCGCTTTTATGCGCAGGCTGGCTCTTCTTTGTATCTTTGCGGCGGTGGTGTGCATCGCGCTGGCGGCGGGGGTGTTCCTCCGCCCGGCCCCGGCGGCGGACCCGGCTTCCGGGTCTGTGTCCGCTCCGATGAGCAGCGCGCCGGACCCCACGGCCGCCCCCTCCCCTTCGCCCACTCCCGCGCCCACGCTCAGCCCCGCCCCGGCGGGGGTGAACTGGCCGGCGCTGGCCACGCCCTTTGACCTGGCGGGTCTTGAGACCGAGCGGCTGGGCTGGGGCCAGGGCAAGCAGGTGAACGAGCTCAACCAACCCATCGGCGCGGTGACCTACCAGGAGAAATACGGCCAGTGGGGCGGCGTGTTCCTTGCTCCCGAGGCCGAAACGCCCACCATTTATCTGACCTTCGACTTCGGCTATGAGACGGGCTACTCCGCCGCCATTCTGGACACGCTGAAGGAGAAGAATGCCCCCGCCACCTTCTTTGTGGTGGGCAGCTACGCCAGAAACAACGCCGAGACGGTGGAGCGGATGCTGGCGGAGGACCACACGGTGGGCAGCCACTCGGCCACCCACAAGGACATGACCGCCCTTTCCGACGAGGAGGCCCGGGCGGAGATCACCGACTTCAACGCCCAGTTTGCCCAGCAGTTCGGCGTGACCCCCACCCTGTTCCGTTTCCCGGAAGGGGTGTTCAGCCAACGGCTGCTGGCCCTGGCCGCAAACGAGGGCATGCGCAGCGTGTTCTGGAGCTACGCCTACGCCGACTGGGACGCGAACGCCCAGCCGGAGGTGGCCGAGAGCCTGGAAAAAGCGCTGGCCGCCGCCCACCCGAACGCGGTCTATCTCTTGCACCCCATGGCCACCAACAGCGCTATGCTGGGGGATCTCATCGACGGGCTGCGGGCCGCGGGCTACACCCTGGCCGCCCTGTGACTTTTTTCGTGGCTTTTGCCCCGCCGAAAACGAAACTTCTGCCGCCTCTTTTGGGGCGGCTTTTTTGTGGCCCGCAGGTGTTTTACATTGGGCGCGCCGCCCGTTCCCGCCGGGGAAATTTTGCCTTTTTTTAACGCCGGCGGGGCAAAACGCCGAAAAACCGGGGCCGTTTTTCGTTTTTCGGCCCGTTTTGGGTAAAATGTATGTAAAATGTGTTCTTCGGCTGTGGAAGCAATGTTAAATCCCATGCTATAATCGAATCGCGCGGCCAAAGGGCGTCAACGCCCGGCCGCCTTCGGAACGTAATTTTGCGGGGAATCGATTTTTGAGGTGTATTGTATGACCATATTCGACGTGTTCAATGTGGCCGGCGGCCTTGCCCTGTTTCTCTACGGCATGTCCATCATGGGCAGCGGCCTGGAAAAGCTGGCGGGCGGCAAACTGGAAGCCATTCTCCAGCGGCTGACCAACAGCGTTTGGAAGGGCGTGCTGCTGGGCGCGGTGATCACCGCCCTCATCCAGTCCTCTTCCGGCACCACGGTCATCGTGGTAGGCCTTGTGAACAGCGGCATCCTTGCGCTGCCCCAGGCCATCGGCATCATCATGGGCGCCAACATCGGCACCACCGTCACCGGCCAGCTGCTGAGTCTGAGCGACATCACCGGCTCCGGCTGGATCTTCACCCTGCTGAAACCCAGCACCTTCAGCCCCATCGTGGCCTTCATCGGCGCGGTGCTCTTCGTCTTTTTCAAGAGCCCCAAAAAGCGCAACATCGGCCAGATCTGCATGGGCTTCGGCATCCTCTTCACCGGTATGTTCACCATTGAGGCCGGCGTGAGCAGCCTCAAAGACAGCCCCCTCTTCGTGCAGCTGTTCTCCAGCCTGCAAAACCCCATCCTGGGCGTGCTGGCGGGCACCCTGGTCACCGTTGCCATCCAGTCCTCCTCCGCCAGCGTGGGCATCCTGCAGGCGCTGTCCAGCACCGGCGTGGTCACCTGGGGCAGCGCCATCCCCATCATCCTGGGCCAGAACATCGGCACCACCTCCACCAGCCTGCTGGCCTCCATCGGCACCTCCACCGCCGCCCGCCGCAGCGCCATGGTGCACGTTTACTTCAACATCATCGGCACCGCCGTGTTCCTGGTGGCCATCTACGGCCTGAAGGCCGCCGGTTTCTTCCCCTTCTGGAACGAGGTCATCGACCGCAGCGGCATCGCCAACTTCCACACCCTGTTCAATGTGGTGGTCACCCTGCTGTTCCTGCCCTTCACCAAGGCGCTGGCCTGGCTGGCGGTGCACACCGTGCCCGACAAGGCCCAGGACTCCGCCGATCTGGGCATGCCCGTTCTGGACCAGCGGCTCATCTCCAGCCCCGCCGTTGCGCTGCAGCAGGCTCAGGGCGCCGTTGAAAAGATGGCCCGCCGCGCCCAGCGCAACTTCCAGCTCTCCTTTGACCAGCTGCGCCGCTACGACCCGGAGGTCACCACCACCATCACCCACCGGGAAGAGCTGCTGGACAAGATGGAGGTCACCATCACCAACTATCTGCTGCAGATCAGCGACCAGGAGCTGAACGAAGGCGAGAGCCGCCAGGTGAGCGAACTGCTGAAGTTCATTTCGGAGTACGAGCGCATCGGCGACTATTCCATCAACATCCTCCAGTGCGCCCAGCGCATCCACGAGGAGGAGATCACCCTCTCCAAGAGCGCCTGGAACGAGCTGGAGCAGCTTCAGAAGTGCGCCGACAAGGCCCTGACCATTGCCGGCGACGCCTTCGCCTCTGAGGACGCGGTGCTGGCGGCCCAGGTGGAGCCCCTGGAAGAGACGGTGGACGAGATGTGCGACGCGCTGCGCGAGCGCCACATCGGCCGCCTCAAGCAGGGCGACTGCAGCATCGAGGGCGGCGTGGTGTTCCTGGACGTGCTCACCAATACCGAGCGCATCTCCGACCACTGCTCCAACATTGCCGCCCGCATCGTTGGCATGAGCGCCGACGATCTGGACGCCCACGCCCGCAAGCACACCCTGCTGGCCGGCCATGACGACGAGTTCAACCGTCAGCTGGAGGCCGCCCGCGAGACCTATCTCGCGCCGCTGGGCATTCAGCCTGAGGCTTGAGTTCCTTCCGTTTTTTCTCTCCCTCCGCGGCAAAGCCGCGGGGGGGATTTTTTTGAACGATGCGCCCCAATTTGTGCTTTTTTGCGCTTTTCCCCCGTGAAAGAGGTCCTTTCGCGGGGGTTTTTCTTGCCCCGGCCCGCTCTTTGATGGTATAATCTAACTGCTTACAAAGTTTTAACCTGGGTTTTACCGGAAATTAACAAAGCGGCAAAAAGCCGTGTGAGGGACGGGACGTTATGACCATCTTCAATGTCATCAATCTGGCGGGGGGCATCGCGCTGTTTTTGTACGGCATGTCCATCATGGGCACCGGCCTGGAAAAACTGGCCGGCGGCAAGATGGAGGCCATCCTTCAGCGGCTGACCAGCAGCGTTTGGAAGGCCGTTCTGCTGGGCGCCATCCTCACCGGCCTCATCCAGTCCAGCGCCGGCACCACCGTCATCTGCATCGGCCTTGTGAACAGCGGCATCTTCACCCTGTCCCAGGCCATCGGCATCATCATGGGCGCCAACATCGGCACCACCGTCACCGGCCAGCTCATCCGTCTGAGCGACATCTCCGGCTCCGGCTGGGTGCTCACCATGCTCAAACCCAGCACCTTCAGCCCCATCGTGGCTTTCATCGGCGCGGTGCTGTTCGTGTTTGTGAAAAGCCCCAAAAAGCGCAACATCGGCCAGATCTGCATGGGCTTCGGCATTTTGTTCACCGGCCTGTTCACCATGGAAAACGCCGTGGCGCCCTTAAAGGACAGCCCCCTCTTCGTGCAGCTGTTCTCGCAGCTGCAGAACCCCTTCCTGGGCGTGCTGGCCGGTGCGCTGGTCACCGTGGCCATCCAGTCCTCCTCCGCCAGCGTGGGCATCCTGCAGGCGCTGTCCAGCACCGGCGTGGTCACCTGGGGCAGCGCCATCCCCATCATTCTGGGCCAGAACATCGGCACCTGTTCCACGCCCCTCATCGCCTCCATGGGCGCGTCCACCGCGGCCAAGCGCAGCGCCATCGTGCACCTTTACTTCAATGTCATCGGCACCGCCGTGTTCCTGGCGGGCGTCTACGGCCTCAAGGCCGCGGGCCTGTTCCCCTTCTGGAACGACGTGATGACCAAGGGTGACATCGCCAACTTCCACACCCTGTTCAACGTGCTGGTCACCCTGATGTTCATGCCCTTCACCAAGGCCCTGGCCTGGCTGGCGGAGCACACCATCCCTGAAAAAGAGGGCGAAGCGGCGGATCTGTCCATGCCGGTTCTGGACCGGCGCCTTCTGCAAAGCCCGGCGGTGGCCCTGCAGCAGGCCAAGAACGCGGTGGAAAAGATGGCCAGCCGCACCCGCACCAACTTCGACAAGACGGTGGGCCTGTTCACCAAATTCGACGCGGAGGTGGCCACCAGCGTGGCTCACCGGGAGGAACTGCTGGACAAGATGGAGGTCTCCATCACCGACTACCTCATCCGCATCAGCGACCAGGAGCTCACCGAGAGCGAGAGCCACGCGGTGAGCGAGCTTTTGAAATTCGTGGGCGAATACGAACGCATCGGCGACTACACCGTGAACCTGATGGACTGCGCCCGGCAGCTGTCGGAGCAGGAGTGGAGCTTCTCCGCCACCGCCAGAAAGCAGGCGGCGCTGCTGTTCGGCGCGGTGGGCGAGGTGCAGCGCATCACCGGCGACGCCTTCACCCAGATGGACGCCTCCCTGGCGGCCCAGGTGGAGCCGCTGGAAGAGACGGTGGACCGGATGTGCGACGTGATGCGCGAGGAGCACATCACCCGGCTGAAAGCCGGCGAGTGCGGCATCGAGCCGGGGCTTTTGTTCCTGGACGTGCTCACCAACACCGAGCGCATCTCCGACCACTGCTCCAACATCGCCGCCCGGCTCATCGGCGACGAGACCGACGACCCGGACATGCACGCCCGCAAACACACCCTGCTGGCCGGCCAGGACGCGGCCTTCAACGCCCGCCTTGCCACCTACGAGCAGAAGTACCTTGCGCCGCTGGGCGAAAAGTAAAAACAAAAAGCGCCTTCCCACGGGGGAAGGCGCTTTTTTTGTTTTATTTCAGGAAGCCCTGGATGATTTTCTCCTCCGCCTGCTCGGGGGTGAGGCCCAGGGTGCAGAGCTTGAGCAGCTGCTCACCGGCAATTTTGCCGATGGCCGCCTCGTGGATGAGGGCGGCGTCCACATGGTTGGCCTCCAGGCCGGGCATGGCCAGCACGGTGCCGTTTTCTGCCAGGATGGCGTCGCACTCGGAGTGGCCGGTGCAGGGGGCGTTGCCCCGGATGGTGGAGGCGAACTCCTGGCGGGAGTTGCCCCGGGCCACGCTGCGGCTTACAAGGTCCGCCGCCGAGCCCTCGCCCTCCAGCCGCACCACGAAGTCGGTGCGGGCGAACTCGTCGCCGTTGGTCATGATGCGCTCGCGCACCAGCAGGCGGGCGTTCTTTTGCAGCACGGCCCGCGTCTTGCGGGTGGTGCGGCTCACGCCGCCCAGCTGCACGGTGTCCATCTCAAGGCAGGCGTCCTCGGCCAGCTCGATGTCGGTGACCGGGTCGATGACCTTGTCGCCCTTGCCGTCGCCGGTGGCGATGTGCTTTTCCTTATAGAGCACATGGGCGCCCTTGGCCAGCAAAAAGCGGTGGATGCCGTTGTGGCGGGCTTCCTCCTCACCTTCGCTGTGCACGCCGCAGCCCGCCTCGATGATGACGTCCGCGTCTTCGCCCACATAGAAATCGTTGTAAACAAGGTCGTCCACGCCGGCGTGGGTGACGCAGGCGGGAATGTACACCGTCTCGCCCTTGGTGCCCGGTTTGATGTGGATGACCAGGCCCGGCGCATCCTGTTTGGACTCGATGAGGATGTTCTCACTGGACTGGCGGGCGGCGCACTGGCCGTCCTCCCGGATGTTATAAGCCCCTTTCAGCTCGCCGCTCTTGATGCCGCTGATGAGGCGCAGCAGTTCGTCGGTGATCTGGTTCATACCCGTGCATCCTCCTTTTCCAGCGGGCAGCGCACCGCTTTTTCTCCCGCCAGCAGGGTGGGCAGCACCTCGGCCGCCGGGCCCGCCTGACGCACCCGGC
The DNA here is from genome assembly GCF_048426865.1 of Candidatus Allofournierella merdipullorum. Taxonomy (NCBI): domain Bacteria; kingdom Bacillati; phylum Bacillota; class Clostridia; order Eubacteriales; family Oscillospiraceae; genus Allofournierella; species Candidatus Allofournierella merdipullorum. Next base: position 10,358 of record NZ_DBFNWJ010000008.1, on the reverse strand, counting down.
CGTCCGCCACCACGACAATTTCGTCGGCGATGGAGAGGATGCGCTCCTGATGGCTGATGACCAGCAGGGTGCCGGTGCCCTTGCTGCGCAGTTCTTCAAAGGTCTCCACCAGACGGGCGAAGCTCCACAGGTCGATGCCCGCTTCCGGCTCGTCAAAGATGGAAAGTTTCGCGCCCCGGGCCAGCACGCTGGCGATCTCGATGCGCTTTATTTCGCCGCCGGAGAGGCTGGCGTCCAGCTCGCGGTCGATGTATTCCTGGGCGCACAGGCCCACCTTGCCCAGCAGGTCGCACAGTTCCAGCTCGGTCAGGTCATGGCCGGCGGCCAGCTCCAGCAGGTCCCGCACGGCGAGGCCCTTGAAGCGCACCGGCTGCTGGAAGGCGTAGGCGATGCCCGCCTTGGCGCGGGCGGTCACGTCCAGCTGGGTGATGTCCTGGCCGTCGAACAGGATGCAGCCGGCGCTGGGCATCTGGATGCCGGCGATGAGCTTGGCCAGAGTGGTCTTGCCGCCGCCGTTGGGGCCGGTGACCACCACCAGACGGCCGGTGTCCAGCCGGAGGGTGATGTCCTTGATAATTTCGTTGCCGCCCGGGATGGCCCAGGCGAGGTGTTCCAGTTGTAACATAATGGGTATGGCTCCCTCACTTTCTTTGCAGGGCCCGCACAAAGCGCGCGGACAGCCCCTATTATTATGGGGCCCGGCGCGGGGATTGTCAAGGCGGGACGGGGCCCGCCGAGGGCAGTATGGCGCAAATTTTACACTTTTATCCTTTTGTGGTATGATAAGATAATACAAATGCTTTTCCGGGCGGTGGAAACACCCCGCCGCACCTTTCAGAAAGGGGGCAGTTCCATGCCCGCAGACCGCCGCTTCGCGGTGCTCATCGACGCGGACAACGTGTCGGACAAATACATCAAAATCATTCTGGACGAGGTGTCCACCCAGGGGGTGGCCAACTACAAGCGCATCTACGGCAACTGGACCAGCCCCAACATGGCCAGCTGGAAGAACGTGCTGCTGGACTACTCCGTCACCCCCATCCAGCAATACAGCTACACCAGCGGCAAAAACGCCACCGACTCGGCCATGATCATCGACGCCATGGACATCCTCTATTCCGGCAAGGTGGAGGGGTTCTGCCTGGTCTCGTCGGACAGTGACTTCACCCGCCTTGCCTCCCGCCTGCGGGAAGGGGGCATGACGGTCATCGGCATGGGCGAGAAAAAGACGCCCAAGCCCTTCATCGCCGCCTGCAACATGTTCCGCTATCTGGACGTGCTGGCCTCCCAGCCGGAGCCTCAGCCGGAGCCGGAGGCTGAACCCGCCCCCGCCGCCGAGGAAAAGGCCGCCCCGGAAAAGGGCAAGGAAAAGGAGAAGGCAAAGCCCGCCAAGGCGAAATCCGCCCGCAAGAAAGCGGCCCAGCCCGAGCCGCCGGCCCCCCAGGAGGACCCGGAGCTCACCGCCATGCGCGGGGCCATCAAGGCCATCGTGGCCGAGCAGTCGGACGAGGACGGCTGGCTGGCGGTGAGCATGATCGGCAACCTGCTGGTCAAGCGCTACCCGGACTTCGACGTGCGCAACTTCGGCTTTTCCAAGCTGACCCCCTTCGTGCTGAGTCTCGGCATCTTTGAGGTGCGCACCGAGCGGGGCAAGGACAACGCCCGCCAGGCCTATGTGCGGCTGAAATAAAAGCAGAACGGCCCCGGAGGCAATGCCTCCGGGGCCGTTTTTTCATATTTTGCCGCCGGGGCAGCTGCGCTCATCCGGCAGGCCCGAGAGGTAGCTGGCGCTGCCCAGAAGGGCGGAGAGCTTGTCCATGGAGAGGCGGCCGTCCCAATAGCCCTTGGCGGCCAGCAGATAGGCCGCCGAGCGCTTTTCCGCCTTTTCCAGCAGGGCGTTCAGGTCATCGGTCTGCTCCTCGCCGGTAAAAGGGTGGGTCCAGGGGCAGGGCAGGCTGCCCTTGGGGTGCTTTCCGGTGCCCGCCAGCCGGGCGGGGGTGATGTGGCCGGTGACGGCGCCACGCCCGCCGAAGGCAGGCTCCACCAGCCAGAACAGGGCGTATTTGATATGAAAACGGCTGATGAACAGCCGGCGCAGGGCCCGGGTGTGCCAGAAGGTGTCCGCCAGAGCCTCCCGGCTGATGGTGACGCCGAAGGCCGCCTGCAGACTCTTTTGCAGCTGCGCGCCCACCTCGGCCAGCGCCGCTCCCGCCAGGCGCGGGGTGGTGTCGTCCACAGGCACGGACGCCTTGCCGGTGTCCTGCTCGTGGAGGAAACTGTCCACCGCGATTTCAAAGTAGCCGTGGCCGCCGGGCCGGGCGTAGGGGCCGTCGTTTTCGGTGACGCACACCACATAGGGGTGCACCGTGCAGTCGGCGGCGTAGTGGCTCAGAAAGCCCAGGGCGTAGCTGCGCTGGGCGGGGGTGGCGGCGTTTTCCACCAGCGCCCGCAGAAAGGCGCCGGTGTTCTCGTCGTGCATGCGCGAGCCCAGTTCGGGCAGGTTCTCGCCCCGGTTTTCGCCGCTTTTCCAGGCGCGGTAGCAGAAAAAGATGTCCGGCCCGTTGGCTCCGCAGTCATAGGCGGCGGGGTGCTCGATCTCCAGTTGCGCCAGCGCGGCGGCGCGGCGGGCGGTGCGGACGTGGGTATAGCCTTCCGGCATAAAGGGTCCCTCCCTTGCGGTCAGTCTCAATAAAAAAGGGGCCGCCGCCCGGCAAGCGCGCCGGGGGGCCGCCCCTTTATTCTACAACGAATGAGGAAAAGTTACAACGCTCACTTGTTTTTCTTCAGATACTTGGGCAGCACGAAGAAGTACAGCCCGCCGCCCACGAAGAAGATGAGCAGCACGCTCAGGATGCCCCAGGGAGCGGCGGCGGTGTCCACCGCGGCCAGCTGCTCGGCGGTGGCGGTGACCCGGTCGAGGCCCTGCTCGGCCAGCATCACGTCGGCGGCCAGCGCGCTGGAAAGGCCCACCAGCGCCGGGCCCATGATGGCGGAGAATTTGCCGAAGATGTCGTAGAAGCCGAAGAACTCGCCGGAGCGGTTCTTATCCGGGATGAGCTTGCCGAACATGCTGCGGCTCAGCGCCTGGATGCCGCCCTGGCTGGTGGCCACCATGATGGCCATGACCCAGAACTGCCAGACCTCCCGCAAAAAGAAGCCGAACACGGTGACGCACATGTAAATGCAGATGCCCACGCCCACCATGAACCGGGCGCCGAACTTCTCGCTGGCCTTGATGTAGAGCAAAGCGAAGGGCAGGCCCAGCACCTGCACCAGCAGCAGCGCCAGCAGCATGCTGGTGGAGTCAAGGCCCAGGGTGTCGCCGTAGCTGGTGGACATATGGATGATGGTGTTCACACCGTCGATGTAGAAGAAGTAGGCGATGAGGAAGACGAACATCTGCTTGTAGCGGAAAATTTCCTTCACCGTGCCGCCGATGCCCTTCAGGGCCTCCTTCACCGCGCCCTTTTTGCGGGGCACAAAGCTCACCTGCTCCACGTTTTTCAGCAGCGGGAAGCTGAACACGAACCACCACACGGCGGTGAGGCCGAAGGCGAAGGACAAACAGAACAGCATGGCGTCGCTGCCCAGGATGAGGTTCATCAGAAGGAAGATGAGCAGCGGGATGGTGGAGCCGCCGATGTACCCGAGGCCGTAGCCCATGGTGGAGACCTTGTCCATCCGCTCCTCGGTGGTGACGTCGTTCAAGAAGCTGTCGTAGTAGAGGTTCGCGCCGGCAAAGCCGATGGTGGACAGGATGTACAGCACCAGAATGCCCAGGCCCACCTTCTCCGCCGTGCCGGGGGTGACGAAGTCCAGCTGGGGAGTGATGGCCAGCCCCGCGCAGCTGAGCACGCCCACCAGCATAAAGACGGTGAACAGCTTTTTGCGGAAGCCCTCAAAGTCGCCGAACACGCCCAGCACCGGCGCGGCCAGCGCCACGATGGCCATGGCGGCGCTGGTGGCGTAGCCCCAGACGGTCATGCCGGAGGCGGCGTCCTGCATATAGCTGGCCACCGTGTTGAAGAAGATGGGCAGAATGGTGACCACGACCACCGAATGGGCGCTGTTGGCCCAGTCGTACATCATCCAGCTGACCTCTTTTTTCGTGAATCCCCGCAAAAATTTCATGGTCTCACCTCACAGTATTCTTACTTTTCAGTGTAACACCTGGGGCGGTAAAACACAATAAAAGCCCCCGTAAAAAATTACGGGGGCTTTTTGCAGAGATTTAACAGGGAGGTCAGGCAGTCTCCTCGCCCACCACAGGCCCGTCAAAGTCCTGGGGGACGGAAGACGGGGCGGGTTCGCTGTCGCCCTCGGGGGCGGAAGAAGCGTCCGCGGCCTGGCGGGCCAGGTATTCCTCGGCCTCGCCCGCTTCCATCCACATGGTGTCGCCGAATTCGTCCACGATCTGCACCTGATGGCGGCCCCTCTGGGACAGGCGGGTGGCGTCGGCGTTCATGTCGAACACGCCGTCCAGGTCCAGATTCCAGGATTCATCGTCGTCGCTCCAGTAGAAGTAGGCACGGTCCACGCCCGCGTCCCGCAGAGCGGGCAGCAGCGCCGCCACCCGGGCGGCAAACTCGTCGCCGTTTTCCACCGTGCCGCCCAGGGTGATGTTCGCCCCGGCATGGTCCTCGGCGCGCAGGTCGGCCAGGGTCATTTCCCGGTCGAACTCATAGCCGCCCAGGTTCACCCAGCCGGTGCAGTCCAGCACGTCCTGGCCCTGGAAGGCGGTGTGCAGCTGCTCTTCCAGCTCGTCGGAAAGGCGCTCCTCGGTGGAGGAGCGGTCCGGCCCGTACCAGCGCCACACCGCGGGCAGGGTGGCGGCGCAGAGGCTGGCGCAGATGAGCACGAAGCTCACAAAGGCGGCCAAAAAGTCCAGCCGCAGCCGCTCCTCGCCCTTGCGGCGGGCACAGGCCCACAGCACTTCCGCACCCAGGAACACCAGCACCAGCGGGGCCAGCTTGGCGATGAAGATGATGTCAAAGCCGGGCACAAAGAAGTAGGCGGTGATGGCAAGGCCGGTGACGATGAGGGAAAGGCCCAGGGTGACGGTGCCCACCCGGCGCACCGGCGGGCGGCGGGGCGGAGCAGGCGGCGCGGGCACCGGGGCGGGGGCGGCCTGTTCGGCCGCGGGCGCCGGCTCAGAAACGGGGGTCGGCTGCTCGTTTGCGGGAAGGGGAAGGTCCATGCGTTCCTGTTCGGTCATGGCTCACACCTCCCCTTCGCCTTTGAACTCGGTGTAGTCCGGCTCGGCGGGCTGCTTTTTCTTGCCGCCCTTGATGAGCCAGATGCCCAGGCCGATGAACACAAAGCCCACCGCCAGGCCGGGGATGCCCCGGACGATGCTGTTCACCAGCTGGCCCAAGGCGGTATCCCAGCCGATGAGGTCCACCAGCCGGTCCAGCCAGGGGCGCATGAAGCTCTGGTAGAGCCCGGCCACGCCCAGCGCCACCAGGCACCAGCCGATGAGGTGATGGCGGCGGTCCACAAGGCGGGCCAGGTCCTCGCCGCCGTCCCAGCTGAAGAGGAAGGTATCCTCCGGCACGACGCCCTGCCGCAGCTGGGCGTGGAGATTCAGGCTGTCGAAAAAGCTGTACATATACACCACCGCGCTGAGCACCATCAGCACCGGCAGGAATACGCCGCCGATCATCAGCGGGATCACGAACAGAAGCACCTCGGTCAGGCCCCGCTTCATATAGCCCTGATACATCTGGCCTGCGCCGGGGATGAAGGAGAAGCAGAGGGTCAGAAATCCGTTTTTATTCATGTGTCAGTCCACTCCTTTGGTTTGAGTTGAGGCCGGGTCGGCGGCGTCCGCCTGGTCGGCAGCCGGGGCGTCGGCGTTGTCGCTCCGGTCGGTCTTTGCTTTGGGCTGGGGGGCCTGGTAGGCGGGGCGCAGAGCGCTCTGCACCTTTTCCGACCAGTCGCTCACCGCCCGCAGGATGGCGCTGCCCGGTTCTTCCTCCCGGGCCGGCTGTGAGGCCGCGGGGGGCTGGGGGGTCATTTCCTGCCCCTGCACCGTGAACACGCCGGCAATGTCGGCGAAGATGCCGCTGTACCACAGCGTGCCGGTGATGAGCACCGCGGCGGCCGCGGCCGTGTAGCGGCTCATCAGCGCCTGGGCCGCGCGCCGGCGCAGCCGGCGCATCACCGGCAGGGTCTGGTCGGTGGGCGGCTCCTGGAGCACGTCCCCTTCCAGCAGGGCGGTGTAGCGCACGAGGCAGGCGTCGCAGAAACTCAGATGTTCGGCGGCTTCCAGCCGGCCCAGTTCGTCCAGTTCGCCGCCGATGAGCGCCTCGAGTCCCTCATCGGTGAGGTGGCCGTCCGGCCTGAACAGTTCGGTCATTGCCTCTCGCTCCTTTCCCTGATTTGTTCCCGCAGCATCTTTTTTGCCCGGAACAGCTGTGTGTGCACCGTTTTGGGCGGCCGGCGCAGCGACCGGGAAATTTCCTCCACGCTGCGCTCCTCCAAAAAGTACATCACCGACACCTGTAAGTAGGGTTCCTTCAGCGAACGCACCATCTGCCGGATGGCCGCCGCCTCATCCTCGGTGACGGTGAGGTCCTCCGGGCCGGGCGGGGCCGCCGCGCCGGGGGGCGGCGCCTGGGGCATGCCATCGTCGCCGGGGGCGCGCACCCGCCTTGCCCAGGCGCTTTTCAGATGGTCCCGGGCCTTGTTGGCGGCGATGCGGGCCAGCCATGGCTTATAGTGTTCGGGCGGGCAGGAATCCATATGAGTGAAGGCGGACACGAAGGTGTCCTGGGTCAGGTCCTCGGCCAGCTGGTGGTCCTGCACAAGCTGGTAGCACACGGTGTACACCAGCCGCTGGTATTGCTCTACCAGCCCCGCAAACTGTGCATTTGTCACGCCGGTGTCTCACCGCCCTTTCCCCTCACTGTGTCTATGTAACGATTCGCGCCCGCCGCTTTCTTCACCGCGGGCAAAAAAAATCCCGGACGCGCAGGTCCGGGCCCCGCCTCAGCGGGTAAGGTTCACGCTGAACACATATTTTTCGCCGCTGTAATCGCAGGTGACATAATACAGCGGGCGGCCGTCCTTCAGGTGCATGGTGCAGCGCATGGTCAGCACCGGCACGCCGGGGTGCAGCTCCAGCATCTTTTGCAGCTGGGGGCCGGGAGTCTCCGCCTCCAGCGTGATGCGGGCGTTGCCCAGCTGCAGATGGTACACGTCCTCATAAATATGGTAGAGCGACGAGCTCTCGGCCAGATGGGTGTGCATGCCGGGGCAGACCTCCCCCGAGACATAGGCCACCTCGTAGGCCATGGGGCGGCCGTCCGCCTTGCGCAGCCGGGTGATGACGTAGGCCCGCTCGCCCCGGGAAAAGCCCAACTCCCGGCGCACCAGCGCGGGCAGCTCCGACGTGAGCTGGATGGACAACAGCTCCGAAGAGGGTTCCAGCCCACGGCGGCGCATCTGCTCGGAAAAGCTCTCCATGCGGGAAAGGCCGTAGTCCGCCTTTTCAATGCGCACGAAGGTGCCCGCCGCCACCTTGCGCTTGATGTAGCCCTCTTCCTCCAGCCGGGAAAAGGCGCGGCGCACGGTGTCACGGCTCACGCCGTACTGCTTCACCAGATCGCACTCCGGCGGGAGCCTTTCGCCCGGGCGAAGGACCCCGGAGTCGATCTTCTCCTTGAACTCGTTGTACATTTTCATATACAAAAAGTCTCTGCCCTTTTCCATGACGCTGCCCTTCCCTTTCCTCTGCTTTGAATACGGGGAAAGCCCGCCGCGCACAGCGCGGCGGGCAGACCCTCTGCGAAAAACCGGTTTACAGGAACTGACGCACGGCTTTCTGCGCCGCTTCCTCCACCATATTGTCGATGGCGGTGCCCACCACGAGGATGTTCACCTTGGTGTCCTTGAAGGCCTTGAAGTTCACGGTGTTGATGCCGCCCTCGGCCAGAGTGGGCACCTTGACGGCCTCCACCATGGCGATCACCCGCTCGCGCATCAGCGAGGGGATCTCGCCGGCGGCCACGCCCTCGTAGCTCATGCCGGTCATCATGCCGATCATGTCGGTGCCGATCTCCTCCATCTGCTTGGCCACCTTGTAGACCTCTTCGGGGGTCTCGGCGGGCAGGCCGAAGGTGTGCAGGTCGGTGGGACGGCCGATGTAGGCGTCCACCAGCAGGCCGTAGCGGTGGGCCATGGTGACCAGCTCCTCCAGGTCCTTCAGGGAGGACTTGTGGGTGTGCAGGCCGTCGGCGCCCGCCAGCGCCATCTTCATGAAGTCCTGCTCGGTGAGGGGGTGAGGCACCACCTCGGTGAAGCCGCCGGGGATGCCCACGGTGATGTACACGTCCGAGGGCACCACGCTGCGCACGCCGCGGGTGACTTCCGCCATCTGATCCACGGTGATCTCGTGGCGGATGGCCTCGGCGTCATGCATCACGGTCACGCCCTTGTGGCCGCGGGCCAGAGCCACGGCAGGGTGGTTGGGCTCCAGCATCTTCACGCCGGCCTGCACCACGGCACGGGCCATGCGGGCGTCGTCGCCGGTGATGCCGGTGCTGAGGATGGTGTGGCCGCCGCCCTCTTCCAGGGCCTTTTTGACCTTTGCCATGCCGATGCTCATACGTTTGGCCATATCGTTGGAGAACATTCTGAAAGACCTCTTTTCTTGATGATTGCTGCGGGGCAGCGGTTTATTCTTTCGTTTTCAGGGGCACGCGGTTCGCCACCACGGTGACGACGAAGGCCACCGCCATGGCCGCCAGCATGCACACCGCGAACTGAACGGCGTGGCCCTCGTTGGCAAGGAAGGGAGCCATGACCGAGGGGACATAGGCGGTGCCGCGGACGCCCAGCAGGCCCACCAGCGCGCCGGACACGGTGGAGGCCAGAATGGCGCCGCCGAACACCAGCTTGTTGGAGAACATGAAGGGATAGGACGCTTCCACGAAGGTGCCGAAGCCCAGGTTGATGAGGAAGCCGGGCAGAGCCACCGCGGCGTCGCTCTTCTGACGGGGGAACAGCACGTTGGCCAGGGTGATGCCGGCGGAGACCATGACCAGGCCGGTCATGTCGATGGCGCCCAGGAAGGAGAAGCCGGTGCTCTCCATCTCCAGCAGCACGATGGGCAGGATGGCCGCGTGGTACACGCCGCCGATGATGGCGGGCCAGATGAGCAGGCCGGCCACCGCGCCCGCCAGCAGCGGGCTGAAGGTCAGGCAGGCTTCGATGATGGTCTTGACCATGTTGCCGAACCACAGCGCCACCGGCGCGATGGCGTACATTCCGGCAAAGCCCGCGATCAGGCCGGCAAGGCCGCCCGCCGCGATGTTGGCGGTGGTGCCGGGCACCTTGTGCTTGAAGCAGAAGGTGATGATGTAGTAGGCCAGAACACCGGCCAGAATGCCCGAGATAAGGCCGCCGATGATGCCGCCGTCGGTGGACATGACGCCCGCGATGACGCCGGCCACGATGCCCACTTCGTCCAGGCCGGAGACCTGCTTGGCGGCGATGGCCGCCAAAATCACCGGCAGAACGCCGATGAGGGTGTTGAACACGTCCTCAAGGCCGCCCAGGCCGGGGATCTTGCTCAGCGCCAGGCACAGGGCCATGGCGATGAAGCCGGGCATGGAGGCCATCATGATGCCGCGGAAGTTGATGCGCTTGAGCACCGAGCCCTGGGCCTGGGCGCTGCCGGCGGCGGAGGAACCGATCACCGGCATGTACTTCAGGCCCCACTCCTTGGCCAGCGCCGAGACGAAGGCCACCGCGCGGGTGCGGTTGGTGGTGCCGGTGGTGCCGGAGGCGGAAATCACCCGCACGCCCGCCGCCTGGGTGTTGGCGATGGAGGTGCCGCCGGTGCCCACGGCGGGGATCTTTTTGCGGGCGGCTGCCGCCACCGCTTTGCTGTTGACCCCCTTGGGGTCGCTGCTCATCAGCACGAGGCCATCGATGGCGCCGTCGTCGATCAGCTTGGCCAGCTGTTCGTCCAGCACCGCCGCCTGCTGGTTGATCTCTTTCAGAGCGGCGGCCTCACCCGCCACCACCTGCCCGCCTTCCAGCGTGAAGAGCCGGGCCTGGGTGTCCATCGAGATGTTGTCCATCGTCGCCTGGGCGCCGATGAACTGGATAAATGTTACCTCGATCCCGGCAGAGTCTGCCTGGGTGAAGATCTCTTTCATCATGGCCTTCGGATCGCTGCCACCCTGGTTGTACAGGTTGCCGCCGCTGCTTCCGATCACTGCAATGTGTTTCGACATGGATTCTCTCCTTTCTTCTCCTCTGGGATTTCCTCGAGGAAATATCCGGACAAGAACCATTATAGGCAACACGGGTGGGATTACAAGATGTAAAAGTGCCAATGTTTTTGTATA